>CALNBU010000033.1 GCA_937875615.1 uncultured Archangium sp. | reverse complement strand
TATATCCTCGATGCGCAGGAGAAATACGCCGCCCGCCGCCCGCGCCGCATCCTGCGCCAGCAGGGCGGACCAGCCATGCCCCACATGCAGCCGCCCGGTGGGGCTGGGCGCGAAGCGGCCGCGATGGCTCACTGGCGGCGCAGCGGGGCGCGGCGCTTCTGTTCGATGGGCTTGCGCGGACCTTCGTCCTTGCCGGTCTCGCCGACCTCGCCCACCTCGGTGCTGAGCTCCGCGCCGGGCACCACGCCGTACTTCGCCTCGGTCTGCTTGCTGGCGGAGGCCATCAGCGAGGGCGAGACGGGCTCCGGCACGCGCACCTGCTCGCCGACCTGCCCGGCCTTCTTCGCCAGCTCACCGGCGAGGTTGTAGAACTCCATGCCGGCGGACAGCAGCTCGGTGTCGAAGGAGGTGCGGGCCATGCGGCGCACGTCACCGGAGGCGGCGGTGAAGAGGAAGCTGTCGAGCTTGAGGCTCTTGCCCTCCTTCGAGAGCGCGCCGAACACCAGGAAGTCGGAGTTGGTGGCCTTGACGTGCTCCTTGGCGGCCTCCACCAGCTCCTTGTCGAGCTTGTTCTGGGCCAGCGCGGTCAACACGCGGGTCTCGGGGTCTTTGCTGGCCGAGGCCGCGGCGGCCTTGGTCTGCTTTCCGGCGGTCACCTCCACCGCGCCCGACACCACCTCGCCCGAGGGCAGCGTGGCGCGCCAGAAGTGCAGCCCGGGCGGCACCTCGGTCACCACCAGCGGCGTGGCGCCCAGGGCCAGCCCGTTGAGCAGCACCGGGGCGTTGGACGGCGAGGTCTCGAGCAGCAGCGAGCCGCGGGGGCCGGCCTTGATGGCCTTGCGGGTGTCGGCCACCACGCGGGCGAAGAGCGGAGAGGTGGCGGCCAGCGGCAGCTCCCGGTCGGGGGCCAGGATCAGCGCCTGGCGGAGGTTCTTCGCGCCCTCGTCATCGCGGCCGGTGTTGAACTGGACCGCGGAGAGCAGCGCCAGGGCGTCGACCACCTCACCGACCTCGGTCAGCGCGGCGAGGCCGTCGCGGTAGGCGGCGATGGCGCGGGTGAGCGCCTCTTCGGCGAGGCGGAACTTCTTCTTGCCGCGCAGCTCCTGCGCGCTGGTGACCTCCTTGCGCGCGGTCTCCAGCGCGGTCTCGGCGGCGCCGCTGCCCTGCGACTTCTTGCCGTCGATGAGCGCGAAGGTGTCGGCGCTCTTGAACTCGGTGGTGAGCATGCCCAGGGCCTTGCTGCCGGCGCGCACGGGCACGTCGCCGGTGAGCGACGCGAAGGGGATGACGGTGAGCCGTTGCTTCGCCTCGGGGGCGCCTTCCTGCGCGAACGACGAGAAGGCGAGGAGGGCGGTGATCGCGGTGACGAGACGGGTCATGGGCACCCGCTCTACTTGACGAGGTGGGCTACAGCAACCCGTCACACTCGGCAGGCCTGCTGGCGCCGCAGCCCGATTTCAGCAGCGCGCGCGCGCAGCTCGCCTTGCGCTCCGCCCGGTCTCCCTCCACGGAGACCTCCCGGCTGGTGGACTCGCACTGCTTGCTCACCGACTCGCAGCGCGCCCGGCCGTCCTTCTGGCAGGAGGTGGCCACGCACTGCGCGCCGGCCCAGAGGTCGCAGAGCCACCGTTCGCTGTAGGTGTTCGGCTTGGTGCCCGCGGAGGTGGACAACACGAAGGCGGCAGCGGCGAGGAGAACCATGGGCCCGTCATTCTAGACAGAAACCGGGGTGCCATTCATTTTCCTGCTATTTTTCCCGCCGCCCATGGACGCCGACATGACGTTTGAAGAGCTGAGGAGCCTGCGGGAAGTGGGGCAGGCGGTGGATGACCTCCTGGAGGCCTCGCTCAAGGCCCGGGAGTCGCTCCAGCAGACCTTCGCCCGACTGCTGCCGCCGCTGGTGGAGCTGGTGGGCGCGGTGGGCGCGGTCATCAACACCGCCGACGAAGACCTGGCGCAGGCCACCTACCACCACGGCGACTTCGGCGGCGAGTTCCCCGGGGCGGTGCTGCGCGGCGGCCGCTGGGGCATCCGTCGCCTCGCCTCGGGCGACACCTTCATCTCGCAGGAGCTCGACCTCCTCGGCGTCTCGGTGGGCTCCTTCGGCATGCTCTTCCGGGGCGACCGCACCGCCGACGCGGCCCGGCTCATCCGCATGCTCGACCTGGTGTCGGAGCAGCTCGACACGGTGCTGGCCACCGCGCACGCGCTGCACCCCGAGCGTGTGGTGCAGGTGTCCATCAACCACGCCCTGAGCAACCGCGTCTTCGAGGTGGGCATGGACGCCGCGGTCCGCGTCCTCTGCGAGCGGGTGAAGGTGCCGGGCTTCCTGGTGCTGTTCCGCGACGCGGTGGAGGCCGGCGCGCTGCACTACCGCAGCTACGAGTACGGGCAGCTCAAGTACGCGTCGAACGGCACCCGCGACGGGCAGCTCGACGCGGCCATCCGCGCGCATGGGCAGAACCTCATCAACCCGTCGGACCACCGCATCAAGGACGCGCTCGGCGCCCGCGCGGTGGAGACGGTGCTCATCAGCGGCGTCGCCGACACCCACGCGCTGGGGAAGATCATGGTGTCCAGCGGCGGCGAGGGCTTCTCGGCCTACACCATGGACCTGCTGCGGCTGTTGGCGTCGACGCTCTCGCAGCGGCTCATCGACTACAACCGCGAGCGCATCCACCTCGCGCAGTTCTTCTCGCCGCGCACCATCGACGAGCTCCTGCGCGACCCCGACTACCACCGCCGCTACCTCTCTCCGCGCAGCGAGGAGGTGGGCATCCTCTTCGCCGACATCAACGGCTTCACCCGCATCTGTGAGCAGGTGCTGGAGCGGCCGGAGCGCATCGGCAAGTTCGTCGACGACTGGTCCGAGGAGGCGGTGCGCATCCTCCACCGCTACGAGGGCGTGTTCGACAAGATGGTCGGCGACTGCGTCATCGGGTTGTGGGGCCCGCCCTTCTTCACCTCCTCGAAGGTGGACCGCGCGGCCGCCGCGCTCCAGGCGGCGGTGGAGATTCAGCGCTTCACCCGGGACACCATGAGCGCCCACCCGGAGGTCGCCCGGCTGACGGAGGTGCTCGACATGCCGGGCCTCGGGGTGGCCATCGGCGTCAACCTCACCCAGAGCTTCTGTGGCCTCTTCGGGCCCAACCGAAACTACACCTCCTTCTCGACGGGCATGAACCAGACGGCGCGGCTGCAGTCGCTGGGCGGCTTCCGGGAGACGCTGGTGATGGACTCCGTGGTCGAGGCGCTGCAGGGCACGCCCCACATCGCCGGGCTGCGCTTCGGGCCGCAGGAGGAGACGGCGGTGAAGAACGTGGCCCAGCCGCTCAAGTACTACCGGCTGTTGTCGTAGGCGCGCCGGGGCGTCAGACCAGGCCCGTCGTGGCCCGCAGGGTCAGCCCGATGGAGAGGCTGGTGGCGTTGGCCGCGAGGCTCCAGCCCAGCGCGCGGGCCCAGCGCAGCCCGTTGGCGCGCAGCCAGGCGGCCTCGGCCAGCACCGCGAAGAGCTCGGCGCAGGCCACCATGGGCCAGTAGGGCAGCGGCAGCAGCGGGAAGGCGAACCACACCAGCGGGTGGGTGATGGCCGAGGCGAAGAAGCCCACGCTCCAGCGCCGCGTCGCCGCGTAGTACACCGGCAGCTCGCACAGCTGCGTCACCACGAAGGCCGCGAGCCAGGCCTGCATCCGTCACCGGGGCCGGGGCCGCTGGCCCGCGACGAAGAAGAAGGCCGCCGCCGCCAGCTCCAGGTAGCCGTGGAAGGTGGCGAGGCGCAGGTAGCCCTCGCGGGCCTGCGCGAGGTCGAAGGCGCCCCACGCCGCCACCACCAGCGCCAGCGCGGCGCCGGCCACCAGCAACGGGCGCCCCAGGTCGCGCTGGAGCGCTGCCCACGAGGCGAGGAAGGGCCGCGGCGCCCGCCGGACCCGGGCGTCTTCGGGCACCAGCCGCAGCCACACCGCGTAGTGCAGCGACTGGAGGAAGGCGAAGGTCAACACCAGGCGCCCGGCGAGGCGGGGCGGGAGGCCCGGGGCGTGGGTGGCCACGAAGGTGCCGAAGGCCGTCACCACGCCGTCGGCCGCGCCCGAGAGCAGCAGCACCAGCGCCGCCAGCACCAGCGCCGGCACCCACCAGGTGGCGCGCGTCCGCGGCTGCCAGGCCCACCAGAAGCCCAGGGCCACCAGGTTGTGGAGGTGCAGGAAGACGAGGAGAAAGGTGAACTCGAAGCGCAGCGCCAGCAACGTCAGCGCCAGCCAGGCTCCCAGCGCCAGCAGCTTCCGCGGCGCCTGCCCGGCGGGCAGCAGCGCCAGCGGCACCACCGAAAGCAGACCCACGAAGGCGGGGGCGCCGAAGCCCACGGCCACCAGCGGGAGCGCGGCCGCCCACGAGGCGGCGCCGTGCCGGTGCAGCCCGGGCTGCGCCACCAGGTAGCGCAGGTCGGCCAGCAGGTGCGGCACGCCCAGCAGCACCGGCCCCAGGGCCAGCAGCCACAGCGGGGCGACGAGCGTCAACGTCAGCGAGGTGGCGACGGCGCCACAGGCCAGCCAGCGCACGCGGCGCGCGCGGTCGGCCAGCAGGCCACCGAGGTAGGGCGCGCCCAGCCGGTACAGGCGCGAGCGCACCCCGTCGGCGAAGCGCAGCGGTGCCCGGGCGAGGGTCGTCACGCGGGCGCTACGCCCGCCGACGACGGAGCAGCGCCGTCAACAGCACCAGCGCCCCGGCGTCGGTGGCCGCGCACGACGACTTCTCCTTCGGCCTGGGGGCCTCGGTGGAGGGCGTGGGCGTGGTGGGCGAGGCGACGCAGCGCACGCAGTCGTACTCCACCGACTTCGGCGGCACGCCCTGGCTGTAGTCGAGGCGCCCGCAGGTCTCCTGCCGGCAGAAGCCCGCCGTACCGTCGTCGAGGTCACAGGCGTCACCCACCGCCTTGCCACGACAGCCGTCCACGTCAGCGGGCGGGACGTCGGCCCACGCGGCGCTCGCCAACAGGCACCCCAACCAGAACAGTCGTCTCATGACCTCAGAGTGTCGGCTCGAGCGGGCCGCGATGCAATGGCGGCTCGTGCTGTTGAAGTCGATGCTCGTCGTCGGTGAAGACCCGGCTGCGGATGATGAAGCGCACGCCGTGTGGGCCCTCCACCGAGAAGCCCGCGCCGCGCCCCGGCACCACGTCCACGGTGAGGTGGGTGTGGGCCCAGTACTCGAACTGCTGGGCGCCGATGTAGAACGGCACGTCGCCGAGCACCCCCAGCAGCACGTCGCGCTGGCCGACCTTGAAGTCCCCGAGCGGGTAACACATGGGGGCGCTCCCGTCGCAACAGCCTCCCGACTGGTGAAACAGGAGCGGCCCATGGTCCCGCTTGAGCGCTTCGAGCAGCGCGGCGGCCGCTGGTGTGACCGCCACGCGCTCGACTCGCCCGGAGCTCAGAAGAACCCCATGGCCTTCGGGTCGTAGGAGACGAGCAGGTTCTTGGTCTGCTGGTAGTGCGAGAGCATCATGTGGTGGTTCTCGCGGCCGATGCCCGACTGCTTGTAGCCGCCGAAGGCCGCGTGCGCCGGGTAGAGGTGGTAGCAGTTGGTCCACACCCGACCGGCCTTGATGTCACGCCCGGCCCGGAAGGCCAGCGAGCCGTTGCGCGTCCACACGCCGGCGCCCAGCCCGTAGAGCGAGTCGTTGGCGATGCTGATGGCCTCGTCGTAGTCCTTGAACTTCGCCACCGACACCACCGGGCCGAAGATCTCCTCCTGGAAGACGCGCATCTTGTTGTGGCCCTCGAGCACCGTGGGCTGCACGAAGTAGCCCTTCTCGAGCTCGCCCTTGTTCACGTGGCGCGCGCCGCCGGTGAGCACCTTTGCGCCCTCCTTCTGGCCGATGTCGATGTACGAGAGGATCTTCTCGAGCTGGTCGTTGCTGGCCTGCGCGCCGATCATGGTGGTGGGGTCGAGCGGGCTGCCCAGCTTGATCTTCTTCACCCGCGCCAGCGCCCGCTCCATGAAGCGGTCGTAGATCTTCTCGTGCACCAGCGCGCGCGACGGACAGGTGCAGACCTCGCCCTGGTTGAGCGCGAACATGGTGAAGCCCTCCAGCACCTTGTCGAAGAAGACGTCGTCCTGGTCCATCACGTCTTCGAAGAAGATGTTGGGGCTCTTGCCGCCCAGCTCGAGGGTGACGGGGATCAGGTTCTCGCTCGCGTACTGCATGATGAGCCGGCCGGTGGTGGTCTCGCCGGTGAAGGCGATCTTCGAGATGCGGTTGCTCGACGCGAGCGGCTTGCCGGCCTCCAGACCGAAGCCGTTGACCACGTTCAGCACGCCGGGCGGCAGCAGGTCGGCCGCGAGCTCGGCGAAGAGCAGGGCGGTCAGCGGGGTCTGCTCCGCGGGCTTGAGCACCACCGCGTTGCCCGCGGCCAGCGCCGGCGCCAGCTTCCAGGCGGCCATCAGCAGCGGGAAGTTCCAGGGGACGATCTGCCCGACCACGCCCAGCGGCTCGTGGAAGTGGTAGGCGATGGTGTTGCTGTCGATCTCGCTGATGCCGCCCTCCTGCGCGCGCACCGCGCCCGCGAAGTAGCGGAAGTGGTCCACCGCGAGCGGCAGGTCGGCGGCGAGCGTCTCGCGAATCGGCTTGCCGTTGTCGAGCGTCTCCACCAGCGCGAACTTCTCGAGCTGGGCCTCGAGGCGGTCGGCGATCTTGTTGAGGATGTTGGCGCGCTCGGTGGTGGAGGTCTTGCCCCACTTCGGCGCCGCGGCGTGCGCGGCGTCGAGCGCCTTCTCGATGTCCTCCGCGGTGCCCCGGCCCACCTGGCCGATGACCTGCCCGTTGAGCGGCGAGAGGTTGTCGAAGTACTGCCCCTTCACCGGCGCCTCGTAGCGTCCGTTGATGAAGTGGCCGTACTTCTTGTTGAGCTCTGTGCGCGCAATCGCCTCGGCGATGGTGGTGGGCAGTGCCATGGTGGTTTCTCCGGGTTGAAAAGGGGTGTGTGCGACGCGCGGGGCCGAAGCACGTCGCGTGCCGACCGCAAGGCACCGAAACTTCAACGCGCTGATGTCGCGCCACCCGTCGCACGCGACAGGTGTCGCAGCGACACGCGTCGCAGCGGAGAAACAGGGGAATGGCGATGGCGTGGCGCGTCTTGATTGCGGCGCCGCATGCGCTCAGAAACGGAGTCGCTCATGTTGATTCAGACAGGCAGCGCCGCGATGGGACTGGCCGGAATCGACGCCAGCTGGGAGCGCTCCACGAAGGCGGGCGTCTCTCCGGTGCTGGCGGCCGCGCCCCTGGTGCTGGGCGAAGACGCGCTGGTGGCCGCGCGCGAGCACAACGACTGGCTGGGGCTGGCGCGCGAGGTGCTGCGCCCGCAGCTCGAGACGGTGGAGGGCAGCGGGCACATCCTCACGCTCTTCGACGCCAGCGGGCGCATGTTGCACAGCGAAGGGGACCCGCGGGTCATCGAGCAGGTCCTCGACATCCACTTCATCCCCGGGGCCGACTGGTCCGAGGAGGTGGCGGGCACCAACGGGCCGGGCACGGCGCTGGCCGTCGGGCAGGCCGCCCACGTCATCGGCGACCAGCACTTCAGCGCCGGCTTTCACGGCTGGCACTGCGCCGCGGTGCCCATCCGCTCCGCGGTGAACGAGCTGCTCGGCGCCCTCGTCTTCCAGCTGGCGCGGGCCCTGGGGCTCACCGTGGAGCAGGCGCTGCTGGCGCGGGCCTGGCGCCGCCAGACGCTGGTGCTGGCGCGCTACGCGGAGCTGACGGCGCGCTTCCCCCACGACGCGCTGCTGGCGGTCGACGCCGACGGGCAGGTGCTGCAGGCCACCGGCGCGGCGCGGGCCCGCGGCCTGCCACCGCGCTTCAAGGTGCCGCCGGGCGTGGCGGGGGTGGCGGTGGCGCCGCCGGTCG
>CALNBU010000032.1 GCA_937875615.1 uncultured Archangium sp. | reverse complement strand
CCGTGAGCCGGGCCTCTGGCTCGAAGACGTTCCCCGCCCCGAGGTGGGCCCCAACGACGTGTTGATCCGCGTGCGCAAGACCGGCATCTGCGGCACCGACATCCACATCTACAACTGGGACGAGTGGAGCCAGCGCACGGTGAAGACGCCGATGCACATCGGCCACGAGTTCGTCGGCGAGGTGGCGGAGCTGGGCAGCGAGGTGACGGGGCTGGCCATCGGCCAGCGCGTGTCGGGCGAGGGCCACATCACCTGCGGCATCTGCCGCAACTGCCGCGCCGGCAAGCGGCACCTCTGCCGCAACACCATCGGGCTGGGCGTCAACCGCCCGGGCTGCTTCGCGGAGTACGTGTCGCTCCCCGCCTTCAACGTCTTCCCCGTCCCCGACGGCATCGCCGACGACGTCGCCGCCTTCTTCGACCCCCTGGGGAACGCGGTGCACACCGCGCTCAGCTTCGACCTGGTGGGCGAAGACGTGCTCATCACCGGCGCCGGGCCCATCGGGGTGATGGCGGCGGCCATCTGTCGGCACGTCGGCGCGCGCCACGTGGTGTTGACCGACGTGAACGAGTACCGCCTGGAGCTGGGCCGGAAGCTCGGCGCCACCCGGACGGTGAACGTGGCGAAGGAAGACGCGCAGGCGGTGATGAAGGAGCTCGGCATGACCGAGGGCTTCGACGTGGGCCTGGAGATGAGCGGCAACGCGACGGGCTTCAAGCAGCTGCTGCAGCTGATGAACCACGGCGGGCGGGTGGCCATCCTCGGCATCCCCCCCGGCGAGGTGGCCATCGACTGGAACCACGTCATCTTCAAGGGGCTGGTGCTCAAGGGCGTGTACGGCCGGGAGATGTTCGAGACCTGGTACAAGATGCGCTCCATGCTGCAGAGCGGCCTCGACGTGAGCGCCGCGGTCACCCACCGCTTCAAGGCCGACGACTTCAAGGAGGGCTTCGAGGTGATGCGCACCGGCCAGAGCGGGAAGGTGGTGCTCGATTGGCAGTGAAGAAGAAGTTCGCCGCGCTGCCTCCGAAGGCGAAGAAGGCGGCCGCGGCGGCCAGGGCCATCGACACCCTGCGGGCGCCGCCGAAGCTGCCGCGCAAGCTCTTCGTGGCCATGGCCGGCAACATCGGCGCGGGGAAGACCACCGCCGCGAAGATGGTGAGCCAGAAGTTCGGCTTCGAGCTCTTCGACGAGCCGGTCATCGATAACCGCTTCCTCAAGCCCTACTACGGCGACATGAAGCGCTGGAGCTTCACGCTGCAGCTGGAGTTCCTCATCCGCCGGGTGGAGCACCACGAGCTCATCCACAAGGTGCCCAAGAGCTGCATCCAGGACCGCACGCTCTATGAAGATCCGGAGATCTTCGCCAAGTACCTCCACGGGCTGGGCAACCTGACCGACCAGGAGCTGGAGCTGTACTTCGAGTACTTCAAGCGGCTCACCCGCACCGTGGCGCAGCCCGAGAAGGTCATCTGCTTCGACGTGCCGAAGGTCGACGTGCTGCTCTCGCGCATCAAGGCGCGCGGCCGCGAAGAAGAGCGCGGCATCCAGTCTGCGTTTCTGCGCGGGCTCAACGGCTACTACGCCACCTTCCCCATGGTGCTCGCCGGCAAGTATGGCATCGACGTGATGACCGTCGACGTCACCTCCCTCGACATCCGCAACGGCCGTGGCCGCGCGCAGTTCCTCGACCAGGTCAGCACCTTCCTCTCCCAATGAGCACCCTTCCTCCCCGCGCAGGTTCAGAGTCGGTCGTCGAGATGACCCAGTTGTTGCTCCCCGGCGACGCCAACGCGCTGGGGGCCGCCTTCGGTGGCTCGGTGATGGGGTGGATCGACATCGCCGCCGCCGTCTCCGCCCAGCGGCACGCCCGCCAGCAGGTGGTGACCGCGTCGATGGACGAGCTCCACTTCCACGCCCCCATCAAGATCGGCTTTCAGGTGATTCTCCGGGCCCGGGTGATGGCGGCCTTCCGCTCCTCCATGGAGGTGGGCGTCACCGTGCACGCGGAGGATCCGCTCACCGGCGAGCGGGAGCTGACCACCAGCGCGCTGCTGACCTTCGTGGCGCTCGACCGGGCCGGCAGCAAGCTCCCGGTGCCGCCGCTGTTGCAGGCGAGCGACGATGAGCGCCTGGCTGGCCGCGCTGGAGGCGCAGCACAAAGCCTGGCTCAAGCTGCTGGAGAAGCCATGAGGACGCTGCTCGGCGTGGCCCTCGTCGCCGCCGGCACCGCCGGCTTCTGGTTCGGCGCGGTGCCCTTCAAACACGAAGAGACGGTGTTCAAGCTGGGCGCCATCGAGGCGAAGGGCACCGTCGACAAGGTGAACGTGCCGAAGCCGCTCAGCCTCGGCCTGGTCGTCGCGGGCACCGCGCTGCTGGTGCTGCCCGGTCGCCGGAAGAAGTAGCGCGCACCGCCGAAGACAAAGGCTGCCGGGCAGTGGCTCAGCTTGTGCGTGCCGGCGCCTTCCAGTCTGTTGGCAATGCGCCTAAGCAGCCCTGGGGGAGCTTCGAATGACTCGACGCACACGAATGCTGTTTCTGGTCCTCGGCCACGTCTCGCTCGCAGCGTGCGCGACCGACCTGCCCTTCGCCATTCCTGAATTCATACCACCAGGCAAGCAATGGCTCTTCATCGGGTCTGTGCCCCCCGGCGTCGAGGCAACTGCTCGAGTCACTCGCGACGACGTCGTCGTCTCGACAGCAGAGACGGCCGTCACGGCTTCTGGTGTCCTCGATGGCCCGCCCCCTGACCTGGCGCTCGAGCTCGACATGCCATCAGCTGGCCAGGTCACCGTGACCGTAGAACTAAGGCACGGGGCTGCGACGGAACAGCACACGAGGCACTACGTTGTTCATGAGCCGCTCATCCTGACGAATCGCTTGCCGCGACCTTGTCTCCGCTTCGCGCCATTGTCAGACGCTGAGTTCGACTGCGACGGAACCATCGTCGACGTTGCGGGCGAGGCGGTGCCGGGAAGACCAGGCGCGGCGCAGACCATCGTGCTCCGCGAACAATCCGGGTTTCGCCGCTGGCTTCTGGATGCGACTCAGTTGCGTGTCGAGACCCCCGACGGTGTGTCGGACCCCATCACCGTCTCGGTTGCCCAGAGCCAGAGCTGGGTGGCGGCGCATGACTTCGCCGTCACAGATGATGCGCTCGTGCTCCTCAGCGCGGGCGCGCTGACAAGTGTCCCGTTTGACAAAGGGGAGCATGCGCGGCGCGAGGCCATCGCGGCCGCCACGAGGGCCTCTGCGCGCAGCATCGTCTACCGCGACGAAGCCGGCTTGTGGGTCTGCGCCATTGAACTCGCCACTGATCTGAGTCAGGCATCGCTCGGCTCCTGTTTGCGCATAGCCGGTCTGGCCCACCAGGAGCGCCTCTCCACAGGCAAGCTGGTCGTGACACGACAGGAAGAGCCATCAGGAGTTGGCTGGTTGGACTTGTTCCACCCTGAGGATTTTTCATCTGTCTACAACCCGGCCGACCATGACCTCCTGGCCCTGGGTCGATATCCCGGCTTCCCCGTGTTGTTCTCCAGATCGACCTCCCCGAGGCTCCTGGTGCCTCTGATTCCCGGGCTCGGGCTCTATCAAGTCGAGGGCCCAGCCAGCGGCAAGTCTCCCCTCTTCCCATGGGAGGTGCACAGCGCGGACGAATACGTGTGGGCTGTCGCCGATTTCGAGGGGACGAGGGAGACCTGGTGGGCGCGCGTTCCAGAATAGGACAACGGCCGCGACCTACCTGAGTTCTTCGGACCAGTGATTCTTAGCAGGGGGTTGAGAAGTGAGGTGTGAGCGGGCGAAGTGTCTGCACAGACCTCCGGAGCCGCC
>CALNBU010000031.1 GCA_937875615.1 uncultured Archangium sp. | reverse complement strand
CCCCGACACGCCGGGTCCTGCGGGCGATGCCGGCTGTCCCGACTCCGACGGCGACGGCCTGCACGACGGCGTCGACGCCTGCGTGAGTCAGGCGGGCATCGAGCTGCTGCACGGCTGCCCCGACAGCGACACCGACGGCGATGGCGTGGTGGACCGCCTCGACAACTGCCTGAACGAGAAGGGCGTGCCGGAGAACCGCGGCTGTCCGAAGCAGCAGAAGCAGCTGGTGGTCATCACCCAGGACAAGCTGCTCATCCTCGACAAGGTCTACTTCGCCACCGGCAAGGCCACCGTGCTGCCCAAGAGCCAGTCGCTGCTCAAGCAGCTCGCGCGCATCATCAAGGAGCACCCGGAGGTGCGGCGGGTGCGCGTGGAGGGGCACACCGACAACGTGGGCAAGGCCGCGAAGAACCTGGCCCTCAGCCAGCAGCGCGCGGAGTCGGTGGTGGATGGCCTGGTGAAGCTGGGCGTCGACGCCGCCCGCCTCGAGGCGAAGGGCTACGGAGACGCGCAGCCGGTGGCCGCCAACTCCACCAACAAGGGCCGGGAGCAGAACCGGCGCGTGGAGTTCGTCATCGTCAACAACTGAGGGCTACCAGTCGCCGCGGCGGTTGGCCTTGATGGCGGAGGTGCGCTTCTTGCCCTCGAGGCGCCGCCGCTGCGAGCCCCGGGTGGGCTTCGTCGCCACGCGGCGGGGCGCGACGTAGGTCAGTCGCGCGAAGGCCTCGCGCAGCCGCTCCAGCGCCACTCCGCGATTCTGCGCCTGGCTGCGGCGCTCGGTGGCGGTCACCGTCACCCCGGTGGGCGGGTGCGTCAACCGCACCCCCGACTCCGTCTTGTTGCGGTGCTGTCCGCCCGGGCCGGAGGCGATGAAGAACTGCAGCTCGCACTCGCGCAGCAGCGTCTCGTCGTCGAGGCGCGCCGCCCGCAGGGCCGCCGCGCGACTCACTTGATGAGCCCGATTTCCTTCAGCCGCTGACGGAGGAAGCCGTCGGCGGTGATGTCCTGGTAGCGCTTCGGGTTGTCGGCCGAGACGAAGCGCTCGTCGATGCGCAGCGGGCAGTCGGGGTAGGGGTGCACGAAGAAGGGCATCGAGTAGCGCTCGACGTCGTCGGCGCCGTCGGCGGGGTTCACCACGCGGTGGGTGGTCGACGGAATCACCTCGTTGGTGATGCGCGAGAGCATGTCGCCGGAGTCGACGACTATCTGCCCCTTGAGCGCGTCCACCGCCAGCCACTCGCCCTGCCGGGTGAGAATCTCCAGGCCCGAGGCCGTGGACTCGCACAGCAGGGTGATGAGGTTGATGTCTTCGTGCTCCGCCGCGCGCACCCCGCCGGGGATGAACATGTCCTTGAGCGGCGGGTAGTGGATGATGCGGAGGATGGAGTTCCCGTCGTGGGCCATCGCCGAGAAGGTGTCGGTGGGCAGGGTGAAGGCGTCGGCCAACGCGCGCAGCATCACCTCGGCGGCGCCCTCGAGCGCCCTGAACAGGCCCAGGGTGTTGGCCTGGAAGGTGGCCAGCTCGCTCGGCCACACGTTGGGGTCGTAGCGGTCGTTGCCGACGTGCCAGAACTCCTTGAGGTCGCCCACCTTGCGGTTCTTCGCGTGCTCCTTCCCGAAGGAGGTGTAGCCGCGTTGGCCGGCGCCGTTGGGCACCTCGTACTTCTCCTTCACCTCCCGCGGCAGCGCGAAGAGGCGCGCCGCGTCCGCGTAGGTGCGGGCGATGAGGTCGGCGTCGACGCCGTGGTTGATGATGGAGACGAAGCCGAACTCCCGGAGCCCGTCGCCCCAGGCCTTGATGAAGGTGTCGCGTTCCTGCGCGGTGCCGCGCGTGTAGTGGGAGAGGTCGAGCAGCGGGATGCGTCTGGACATGGCGGGGTCGAAGCCCTAGCAGCTTTTCGGCGCGTTGCGTCGAGGCCCAGCGGGGTGATGCGTGAAAGCCTCCGCTGCACATGTGCGTGCGGGTAGGGTGCGCGCCCCGTGACGACCACCACCAAGCTGCTCGACCTCATCGGCAATACGCCGCTCGTCCAACTCACCCGCTTCGACACCGGTCCCTGCGAGCTCTTCGTGAAGCTCGAGAGCCACAATCCGGGCGGCTCCATCAAGGACCGCATCGGTCGCTCGATGATTGCGCAGGCCGAGGCCGACGGCCTCATCGGGCCACACCAGAAGCACCTCATCGAGGCCACCTCTGGGAACACCGGCCTCAGCCTCGCGCTCATCGCGCGCCTCAAGGGCTACGAGCTGACCCTGGTCATCCCCGACAAGATGAGCCAGGAGAAGGTGACGCACCTGCGCGCCCTCGGCACCACGGTGGTGACCACCCGCTCCGACGTCGAGAAGGGCCACCCCGCCTACTACCAGGACATCGCCGAGCGCATGGCCAGGGAAAGCGGCGCGTTCTACGTCAACCAGTTCAACAACCCCGCCAACCCGCGCGCGCACGAGGAGAGCACCGGGCCGGAGCTGAAGGCGCAGATGGACGGCGACATCGACGCCTGCGTGTGCGGCGTGGGCAGCGGCGGGACCATCAGCGGCCTGTCGCACTACTTCGAGAAGGCGGTGCCGGGCTGCGAGATGGTGTTGGCCGACCCCAAGGGCTCCGCGCTGACCCACTACGTGGAGACCGGCAAGCTGGGCCCGGTGGGCAGCTGGCTGGTGGAGGGCATCGGCGAGGACTTCCTCCCGCCGGTGTGTGACCTCTCCCGGGTGAAGAAGGCCTACACCATCGACGACGCCGAGGCGTTGGGCACCACCCGCGAGCTGCTCTCGCGCGAGGGCATCCTGGCGGGGACGTCGACGGGCACGCTGCTGGCGGCGGCGCTGCGCTACTGCCGCGAGCAGAAGACGAAGAAGCGGGTGGTCACCTTCGTGTGCGACTCCGGCAACAAGTACCTCTCGAAGGTGTTCAACGACTACTGGATGGCGGACCAGGGCTTCCTGCGGCGCCCCAACACCGGCGACCTGCGCGACGTCATCACCCGGCGCTTCTCCGACGGCCAGGTGGTGACGGTGGCGCCCACCGACACGCTGCTCACCGCGCTCTCGCGCATGCGCCTCTACGACATCTCCCAGCTGCCGGTCATCGACGCCGGCAAGGTGGTGGGCATGCTCGACGAAGGTGACGTGCTGTTCACCAGCGTCGAGGACCAGTCGAAGCTGAAGACGACGGTGTCCACGGTGATGTCCACCCGCCTCGAGACGGTGCCCGTCACCACGCCGGCCCTGGAGCTGTTGCCGCTCTTCGACAAGGGCCTGGTGCCGCTGGTCTTCGACGGGCCCCAGTTCGTGGGGCTCATCACCCGCATGGACCTGCTCGGTCACCTCCGGCGCAAGCTGGCCTGAGGCGGGCCTTCAGGGCACCACGCGCCCACACTCGACGCCGCAGGAGAACGTGGCCGAGGCGCAGGCCCGGTCGCTGATGCACGCCTCGCAGGCGTTCACCGCGCGGTAGTACTCCGGGTCTCGCTGCGCCGAGGCCCGGCAGTCGTCGGCGCACTTCGCCACGTCGTAGTCGTGGTCGAAGCAGCTCTGGTAGCGCGTGCAGATGGTGTTGCAGTCGAACGCGGCGTCGATGGGCTTCACCACGTTGTCCCGGATGGGCTGACAAGACGCGGCGGTCAGCAACGCCAACAGCGCGGCGCCACGCTTCACTTGTTGTCTCCGTCGACCTTGTCCTTGAGCTCGGTGGCCTTGTCCTTCGCGGCGTCCACCGTCTCTTCGGCGCGGTGCTTCACCTTCTTCGCCGCGCACTCGGCCTTGGTGCCCGTGCACAGCGCCTCGTCGACGCGGTTGGCGCAGATCGGAAGAGCACACGTCTGAACTCCA
>CALNBU010000030.1 GCA_937875615.1 uncultured Archangium sp. | reverse complement strand
GTCGACGGCACCATCGGGGCGCTGCTGGCCGACGTGTACCGGCACGCAGGCCGGGAGTTCAACGTCGGCTCTCCGCCGCAGCTGGCGCAGGTGCTGTACGAGGATCTCAAGTTGCCGGTGCTCAAGAAGAACAAGACCGGCCCCTCCACCGACCACGAGGTGCTCGAGAAGCTGGCGGAGGAGCACCCGCTGCCGCGGGCCATCATCGAGTACCGCACGGTGGCCAAGCTCAAGAGCACCTACCTGGACACGCTGCCCGCGCTGGTGGCGCCCGACGGACGGGTGCGCACCACCTTCCATCAGGTGGCCGCTGCGACCGGCCGCCTCTCGTCGTCGGATCCGAACCTCCAGAACATCCCCATCCGCACCGAGCTGGGTCGGGAGATCCGCCGCGCCTTCATCGCCGAGCCCGGCTGGGTGCTGGTGTCGGCCGACTACTCCCAAGTGGAGCTGCGCATCCTGGCGCACGTCTCGGAGGACACCTCGCTCATCCAGGCGTTCTCCGAAGACGCGGACGTCCACGCCCGCACCGCGGCGGAGGTCTTCGGGGTGCCGTTGGCGGAGGTCTCCGACGACCAGCGCCGCGCGGCCAAGATGGTGAACTACGGCATCGCCTACGGGCTCTCGCCGCACGGGCTGTCCACCCGGCTCAACATCCCGCTGGAGGAGGCGCGCGGCATCATCGAGCGCTACTTCGACCGCTTCCCGGGCATCAAGGGCTACGAGGAGCGCACGTTGGAGTCGGCGCGCAAGCGCGGCTTCGTGGAGTCGATCTTCGGGCGCCGTCGCTACATGCCGGACATCGTCTCGCGCAACCGACAGGTGGCGATGGCCGCGGAGCGCGCCGCCATCAACATGCCCATCCAGGGGAGCGCCGCGGATCTCGTCAAGCGGGCGATGCTGGAGCTGGACAGGCGAGTCCCCGAGGCGGGGCTCAACGGGCGCATGTTGTTGCAGGTGCACGATGAGCTCCTCTTCGAGAGCCCGGAGCGCGAGGCGGACGCGCTTTCGGCGTTGGTTCGGGAGGTGATGGTCGGCGTCGCGGCGCTCAAGGTGCCGCTGGTGGTAGACGTGGGCCAGGGCCACTCCTGGGCGGAGGCACACTGATGGCGCGGGACGCAGACCAGCGGTTGGAGGCGGTGCTCGAGATCGGCACCGAGCTGTGGCAGGCGCGCGACCTGGAGGCGCTGTTGTCGGGGGCCGTCGAGCGCTTGACCGCGTTGCTGGGCGCGGAGGCGGCGACGTTGTTCATGCACGACGCGCCGAGGAGAGAACTCTGGAGCCGGGTGCTGAAGGGCGGTGCGGTGAAGGAGCTGCGCGTCGAGGACAACAGCGGCATCGCCGGGCACGTCTTCGGCTCGGGCCGGAGCATGATGTTGGGCGACGCGTACTCCGACGTGCGCTTCAACCCGGCCATCGACCGTCAGTCGGGCTTCAAGACGCGCTCGCTCATCGCGGTGCCGCTCAAGCACGCCTCTGGGCGCAGCCTGGGGGTGCTGCAGGTGCTCGACCGCCGGGTGGATCTCTTCACCGCCGATGATCGGACCCTGGTGGAGGCGATGGGCACCCAGCTGGCCGCGGTGCTCGACAACGTGCTGTTGATGGAAGAGCTCACGCGCGGCCGGGACGAGCTGGCGATGCGGGTGAGCGACCTCGACGCGCTCTACACGGTGGAGAAGGCCATCGGCGAGGCCAACGCCCAGACCGACGTGGTCGACACCATCCTGGAGATCGCCATGGAGCGCCTCGGCGCGAAGGCCGGCAGCGTGCTGCTTGCCGAAGACGATCGCGACTCGCTCTTCTTCCGCACCGCGCGGGGTGAGAAGAGCGACGCGCTCGTCTCCCGGCGCATCAAGAGCGGCCAGGGCATCGCCGGGCACGTCGCGGAGTCGGGCGAGGTGGTGCGCGTCGACAGCGCGGAGGACTCCGAGTTCTTCGACCGCTCCATCTCCCGGAAGCTCGGGCTCTCGACCGGCGCCGTGCTGTGCGTGCCGGTGGCCGCGGGCGGGAAGCGCTTCGGCGCGCTGGAGTTGCTCAACAAGAAGGGCGGCTTCACCCCGCAGGACGAGCGCCTCGCGGTGCTGCTGGCGGGGCAGGTCGGTCGCGCTCTGCTGCGCCGGCAGTCGCAGGAGGAGATCGAGCGCAAGGCGCGGCTGGCCACCATCGGGCAGATGTTGTCGGGCGTGCTCCATGATCTCCGCACTCCGCTGACCGTGGTCGGCGGCTACGCGGAGATGCTCACCACCGAGGAAGACGCGACGCTGCGGCAGGAGATGGCGTCGCAGATCCTCAACCAGCTCCAGCACATCTCCACCATGCAGCAGGAGACCCTGGCCTTCGTGCGCGGCGAGAAGAGCGTCTTCATCCGCCGGGTGTTCATGCACGTCTTCATGAAGGAGCTCACCGAGCAGCTCCAGCAGGAGTTCGCCGCCACGCCCGTCGAGCTCAAGGTGTTGACCGGCTACACCGGCGCGGCGCGCTTCGACGAGACCAAGATGAAGCGGGCCATCTTCAACCTCGCCCGCAACGCCATCGACGCCATGCCCGAGGGTGGTCGCTTCTTCCTTTCGGTGGAGCGCGAGGGCGACTCCGTGGTCTTCCGCGCGCGCGACAACGGGCCGGGGATCCCCCGGGAGATCGCCGCGCGGCTGTTCGAGTCCTTCGTGTCGAGCGGCAAGAAGCACGGCACCGGCCTGGGCCTGGCCATCGTGAAGAAGATCGTCGGCGAGCACGGCGGCAGCATCGAGTTCAAGACGCAGGTGGGGAAGGGCACCTCCTTCGAGCTTCGCTTCCCGGCGGGGACCTCCGACGCCTGACGCTCAGGCGGAGGGCTCGACGTGGACCAGCACCTCGTGCACCTGCGGGAAGCGGGCGCGGAGCCTGGCCTCGATCTCATCGGCGACGGCGTGGGCCTCGCGCACCGGCAGCTCCGGCGGCACGAAGACCACGAGGTCGACCTGCACCGCGCCCTCCAGGCCCCGGCTGCGGATGTCGCGGGAGCCCTTCACCAGCGGCAGCGTCGAGAGCACCTCGCGCACCACCGCCGGGTCGATGCGGGCGGAGTCGGCCAGCACGCCCACCGCCTGCTTGATGATGCCCCAGCCGGTCCAGGCCACCAGCAGCAGCACGCCCAGCGCTACGAAGCCGTCGGCGCGGACCCAGCCCGCCCGGGTCAGCACCAGCGAGACGAGGACCGACACCGACACGTAGACGTCGGACATGGTGTGCGCGGAGTCGGCCAGCAGCAGCGCGCTGTTCAGCTTTCTCCCCTGCGCCGCCTCGTAGCGGGTCACCCCGAAGTTGATGGCCAGGGTGAGCAGCATCACCACGAAGCTCTCGGTGGTGACCGTGGGGTGCACGTCGTTGACGATGGCGTCTATCGCCATGCGACCCAGCTCCAGCACGGTGACGCCGATCAACCCGCCGATGGCCAGCGAGGCGAGGGTCTCGAACTTCTGGTGGCCGTAGGGGTGCCCCTCGTCGGCGGGCCGCAGCGCGAACTTCAGCGCCACGATGCCGATGATGTTGCCGCTGCCGTCGATGAAGGAGTGCACGCCGTCGGCGGTCATCGACGCCGACTGGCTCCACAGGCCCCACCCGAACTTGGCCGCCGCCACCAGCCAGTTGGCGCCGAGGATCAACCACAGCACCCGCCGCACCGCGCGGCCGCTGTCGAGGGGGGCGCTCATCTCACTGGCCTGAGCGGAAGAGCCGCAGCCCCGGGCGCCCGCTGAGCTCCACCATGAAGCCGAACTGGAAGCGCACCGTGGCGTCTTCGGTCAGCAACCCCGGCGGCGGGCTGGGGAAGGGCTGCGCGCGCCCGAAGGCCTTC
>CALNBU010000029.1 GCA_937875615.1 uncultured Archangium sp. | reverse complement strand
GCCACCCAGAGAGCCACCCATGATCGACAGGCGGGCGTCGCCACCCACGTCGACCACCCCGTCTCCGTCGAAGTCGCCGGCGAGATCCTTGACCCCGTCGCGGTTGACGTCGAGGTCTCCCCGCGTCTGGCCGTCGAAGCTGCGCAGCAGCTTCACCAGCTGCATGTAGTCGATGGCCGACTGCTTCACGACCTCCCGGGTGTGGAGGATGTACGAGGTCCAGAAGTCAGCGCCGGAGTCCTTGCGGCCGTCGCCGTTCTGGTCGAAGGCGCGGCTCTCGTCGACGATGGCGCTGAACATGCGGCCCAGGCCCTGGTTGGTGAACAGGCCCTTCGCCAGCGCGTGCTCCTCCGTCGAGAGCGACAGCCCGTGGCTCACGTTCTCGAGCGCGATGGTGGCGATGCCGAAGCGGGCGAGGAAGCCGCCGTAGTACAGCGCCTCCAGCTTGTTGGAGGTGTAGCCGTGGCCGAGGATGACCGCGGGCGGCGGGCCGTCGGCCGGCCGACGCTTGGGCACCACCACCCACACCGTGACGGTCTCCGGGCGGGTGAAGGCCGCGCCGGTGATGGGGTCGACCTCGAAGAGCTGCTCGTAGATGGGCAGCGGCTTGCCGGCGGAGTCCTCGCGGCGGAAGAACTGCGGCGACTCGTATTGAAACACCGCGTGGTAGTCGATCCACTCGTGGCTGTTGCGCACCTCCTGCAGCGACGGCGTCAGGCCGCCCTGCAAGGCCTCCAGCGCGGCGAGGGCCGAGCCGATGACCGCCTCCGAGGGCACGATGAACACGTTGCTGCCGGCGCTCTGCTCGCGCAGCGGGAGCAGGGTCTTGATGCGCGCCGGGAACTCGGTGGCCAGGCGCTGCATGGGGCCAAGCCCGTAGAGGCCGTCGCGGATGGCCACGTAGTCGGCGGTCACGCTCTGCGTGGTGTACGACCAGGTGAAGGCGAGATCCTCCACGCCCAGCCCGAACCTGGGCAGGCAGTCGACCAGCGGCTCGAGGGCCGCGGTCTGCGCGGTGTGGTTGACGTAGTGGAAGGGCGAGCGCACCGGCTTGCCGTCGACGTCGACGAGGCGCTTCGTCAGCACCACCGCGTAGGTGCTCCGCTCCTCGAGCGGCGTCACCGGCTTGAGCAACAGCGTGTTGGTCTCGCGCTCGTAGAAGGTCAGCATCTCGAAGCTGGAGTCGCCGGGGTTCAGCGTGTTGGGGTGATCGAGCACGCCGTCCATGTCGAGATCTTCGCCGGGGTCCAGCACCCCGTTGCCGTTGAGGTCCTCCTCGCGATCATCGAAGAGCAGGTTGTCGCCCGGCCGATCGTTGTCGAAGTAGCCGGGGCGCTCGAGCACCACCGGGAAGTTGCCCTCGCCCAGGTCGAGCGGCACGCGCTCGCAGAAGGTGGGCGACTCGCGGGTGATGTTGATGAGGTACGCGGCGTCGTCGGCGGGGTCGTAGTCATCGCCCTGGTGCCGCGCGATCAGGTTCTGGAGATCGAGCAGGCGATCGAAGCTGACGGTGATGGTCTGGTAGGTGCCCCACCCGTCGAGGCGGTCGAGGGCCGCGCGGGTGTGCCGCT
This sequence comes from uncultured Archangium sp., assembly GCA_937875615.1. Classification (GTDB taxonomy): domain Bacteria; phylum Myxococcota; class Myxococcia; order Myxococcales; family Myxococcaceae; genus Archangium_A. The sequence goes on along the minus strand of CALNBU010000029.1, from coordinate 2,709 downwards.
CCCAGCGCGTCGGCGCCTCCATCGAGGCGTTGACCCGCCGCCTGGTCAGGGTGGTGGCGTCGAAGGTGGTGGCGAAGTCGTTGGGGAGCGGAATCTCCGGCAGCGGCTTGTGGTAGACGTCGAAGTTCACCCGCGCGCCGGAGCCCTCGCTCAGCGCCAGGCCGGTCCCTTCGGGCTGCAGACAACCGCTGAGCAGCACCAGACTCGTAATGAAGAATGAGCGGATCATGGTTTGGGGTCCCTTTCAGTTGAACGCCACGGCCAGCCGCACCCGGCCGAAGCCCACCGGCATCATCGTGGTGTCGTCGGCGAAGCGGTAGGCGTTGCCCGGCGCGAACACGCCGCCCTCACCCGTGAGCGTCAGCAGCAGCTCGGGAATGGGTCGGTAGCGGAGCTGCAGCCCGAGGTCGATTTCAGTGCCGAGGAAGAGCCCGGCGTGGCCGCCCAGTGGGTTGACCGAGACGCCGCCGGCGAGGCGCGAGTTGTACGGGTCCGTGAGCCGCGCGGTGGAGAACGCGAAGAGCGGGCCGCCGTACACGTCGACCCAGTCGGCCAGCGCGAACTTCACCCGGGGGAAGAGGTACCAGGCGCCGGTGATGGAGCCCGCGGTGCCGAGCAGGTCGACGCCCTCCGGCGGGCGCCCCACCAGCGAGGGGTCCGAGGCGCGCATGGCGCTGCGACCCGACTGGTAGGCCATCACCTGGTCGAAGAGGATGAGCCCCACCTTGTAGTCGCGGTCGAAGCGGAGGTTGTCGAGGTGTTGGTCGGCGGCGTTCTGGTCTCCCGAGGCGTAGCCGCCGTCGAAGAGCACCGAGAAGGCGCCGACGCGGTACTTCCCCTTGAGCGCGAAGCCGAGCTGGCTGAGCTTGAGCTCATCGGCGTTCTCGTTGCGCGCCTGGGTGCTGGTGCCGGTGATGCCCACCAGCTCGAAGCCCAGCTTGAGCTCGCGGTGCGCCTCCTTGATGAACTGCCACTTGCCGGCGAGGTCGAGGATGAAGGCGTCGGTAGCCTTGCCGCCGTCGGTGACGAAGGCGTTCCGCTGGTTGCGGTACACCGCGTAGAAGCCGAGGTTGTTCTCGTTGTCTTTGGCGAAGCGCAGCGCGAACACCGCCTGGAACGCGCGGTCGCCCTTCGAGAACTCGCCGAAGTTGTCGCGGACGATGAGGTCGATGTCGTCGTCGGCCCGGTGGTACTCGGGGATGAGGTCTCCGGCCACCAGGGCCTCCACCGCACGCGCGGCCCCGCCCAGCCCGTAGAACGGCCGCGCGGCGAGCAGCGCCCGCCAGGTCAGGTTGCCGAAGTGCTTCTGACCGAAGTCGCCCGCCTCGGCGTCGTGCGCGCCGTCGTTGGCCAGCAGGCCCAGGCCCCAGTTCGAGGTCTGCTGTCCCACCCGCACCAGGCCGGAGTTCCACTTGAACTCCAGGTACAGCTTGCGCAGCTCCACCGGCGCGATGCCCGGGAACGGCTGGCGGTCGCTCACCAGCGCGTCCGGGGGCGTGCCGAAGATGGCCCCCGAGGCGGCGTCGGCCTCGGCCACCAACCCGAAGCCGCCGAAGCGGATCTCCGGGGTGACGCGCAAGCGCGTCATGAAGGGGTGCACCGCGGCGGTCGTGCCCTCGGCGTCGAAGGGGAAGAGCGTGGTCCCCGCGTAGCTGAGGCGGAACGACGCCGCGAGGTTGGCGGTCAGCTTCCACTCCGACTCGGGCTCGGCCAGGGGCGGCGGCTCCACGGGGAGCACCGCCACGGGGGCCGCGGGCTCCGGCACCCCGGCGTCTTCCTCTTCAGGCAGCTCGATCTCCCGCAGGAGCTCCGCCGGGCTCGGGGCGTCCGACTCCGCGACGATGGGCTCCACCTCGGGAGCGGGCTCACCGGCGTCCGGATCGGACTGGGCCGCGGCCGGCGCAGACACCAGCGCCACGGCGAGGATCATTCGCAATGCGTCAGACATGGTCGGCCCGGTCGAATGAGGAGGTGTCAAGGCGGCCGTCCATACACCTGACACCCGCTGGAGACGAGCGCGCCCTATGCCGCAATGCATCATGTCCGCGGCGGCGTGCGGCAGGGTACGCTGCGCGCCGTGGGTTCATCTTTCAAGGTGCGCGGCGGAGGAATGTTTCAGGGCCTCGGTTGGATCCTGCTGCTCTCCTTCGCGACCAACGGGTTTGCCATGGGTGATTTCGAACGCCACCGGATCGAGCCGGTCCACACGCTCACCTTCACCGACGCCACCACGGGGCAGCTCGTGGCCCGGGTGCAGATCAGCGCGGTGGCGCACTTCGCCGAGGCGCCGCTGACGCGCGAGGAGCTGGGCGATCGCCCCCGCCCCAGCGGGCCCGGCAGCCGGCGCATCGTCAAGACCATCTCCGAGTACCTGGTGCAGGCCCACGGCCAGACCGGGCAGGCGAAGCTGCCGCCGGCCATCACCGCGCTGGTGGCGGAGCTGAAGGCGCACCAGGGGTTGCCGAGCCGGGAGCGCGGAGATGGCGCGGTCCCGGTGACGCCCTTCACCGATGCGGCCTTCGAGGCCCGGCTCCGCGAGCGGATACAGGGGACCGGGTTGCAGCTGGCGGCGCTCCCGGCGGAGCGCTGAAAACGCCCTGGAGGCCCCGCTGTCAGGCTTGACCCACTGATCGACCTGGGAGATACACGCGCGCTCACGGCGCCATAGCCAAGTGGTAAGGCAAGGGTCTGCAAAACCCTCATTCCCCG
>CALNBU010000028.1 GCA_937875615.1 uncultured Archangium sp. | reverse complement strand
GTCAGCCCCAGCGCCTTGTTCCAGGGGAGCCCCAACGCGCCGGTCGGGAACTCGTTGGCCGCGGCGAGGTAGAGGAACGACGGCAACAGGTGCTTCGTCTCCACGGTGCCCGGCGCGGTGATCTGCGGCACCGGCAACACCGGGAGCAGCGAGCGTCCGGTGTCGGCGGCGTCGAAGGCCTTGAAGGCCAGCGCGCTGTGGGTGGTGCCCAGGTCGATCCCGATGGCGTACTTCCTGGTCACGGCAGCTCGACCTCCGCCGCCGCCAGCACGGTGAGGTCGACGGTGGTGGGCACCTCGGGCAGCGACACGCGCTGCGCGACCCAGCCGTGGTGCTTGAGCGCGCCGCGCCACGGCCCCTCGCCGGTGACGTTGCCGATGAGGCGGTAGCGGTTGGCGTCGAAGCCCCTGGGCACCTCGACGGCGTCGCCTTCCCGCTGCGGCACCGCCGCGCTCAGCGGAACCCACTGCGCGAGGGCCTTGCTGCACCCCGCGTGCACCACCCGGGCGGCGGCGCCGATGTCGGCGTCGGAGAAGGCGCTCACGTCTTCCTGCAGGAAGTCGAGGAGGCGGCCTTCCCGCTGCAGCAGCGCGAGGAGAAACAGCGCCGCGTCGTGGGTGGGCTTCGGCGGCTCCACGGGCGTGGGCGGCGTCACCGGGGCCGGGAGCGCTGGCGGGGGCAGCTCGCCTCCGAAGAGGAAGGCGAGGGCAAGTTTCAGGCGCGTGAAAAACGACATGCCGCGTCGATAGGCGAATTTGCCCACGGTGCCAACGTTTCAAAGGATTCACTTACGTCCGCGAATCTGCTTACGGTTTCGTGGAAAGGAACGCTCATGAGGACCCTGCTCTCCGTCATCTTCACCTCGTTCGTCGCGTCGGCGGCGGAGGTGTACGTCAACGGCGTCAACGTCGACGGGCTGGCCAACCACACCTTCGAGAAGGTGACGGTGCGCCTCGACGAGCGCGGCAACGTGCAGATCGACGCGCCGGGCTACTCCATCAAGAAGGTGAGCGTGCCCGACGCCAACGCCGCCGCCGAGCCGCAGGGCAGCCTCACCCAGCAGTACTTTCTGGTGACGGAGCAGAACCCGCGCGGCGCCGCCGAGTACGACGTCGACCTGTTCCTCAACGGCAAGTTCCTGCGCACCGTCAAGAGCGGCGACGAGCAGGTGGTGAAGGACATCACCCGCGAGCTCAAGCCGGGGCGCAACGTGGTCATCGCGCAGGCGCGCAAGCGCTACGAGAACCCCGACAAGCCGAAGAGCCAGAGCCGCGCGCACGTGATGCGGGTCATCATCGGCGAGGGCCGCACCACGAAGGATCAGGTCACCATCGACAAGCAGGTGGTGACCTTCACGCGCACGGCGGCGGACACCAACGACGTGACGCAGGAATTCAGCTTCACCACGCGCTAGGGGACGGCATGTATTCGATCGACGAGCGACTGCGCGGACTGCCCGCCCTGAAGGACCAGGTGGTGGTGCTCTACCAGTCGTTGAACCAGCCACACCTCGCCATTCCCAACCGCAAGGCCGGACCAGCGCAGGCGTGGGTGCTGGGGCTGCGCGGCCCGGCCGGCTTCGCGGTGTTCGTCTACCTCTTCATGCCGCAGAGCGGGGAGAGCGCGGTGTACGTGCCCTCGAGCGGTACCGTGCCCGCGGAGCAGTTCCAGGGCGAAGAGGCCGAGGCGCTGGGCTTCGTGGAGTCCATGGGCTTCATCATGGACAACCTCAACTTCCGGGGCCGGCCCGTGGAGGAGCAGGACCAGATGATCCGCTCCATGGCCGTCTTCCAGCGGGAGGCGCCGGGCGCCCAGTCCGCGGACGGCACGCCCGCCGGGAAGCCGGCCAGCGGTCAGCACAGTCACGCGGGGCAGCTGGGGAAGCTCCTCGCCGCCTTCTCGCTGTGCCTGCTGGTCTCCGGCTGCGTCGACCTCGAGAAGGCGCGCCGACAGGCGCAGATCCACTACGAGCTGGGCGCGGAGCAGCTGCTCAAGGATCCGCAGGGCGCCTACAAGGAGGCGCTCTCGGCGTTGGAGTATGACCCGCAGAGCGCCGACGCCTGGCACCTCAAGGCGTTGACGCTGCACCACGCCTTCCGGCGGCTGGAAGAGGCGCAGCAGGCGTACACCAGGGCCCTGGAGTTCAAGAAGCCCTTCTCCGACGCCAACGTCAACCTGGGCAACCTGTACATGGACCAGAAGCGCTACGACGAGGCCATCGTCCAGTACCAGCTGGCGCTGGCCGACGTCCTCTACCCGACGCCGTTCATCGCGCAGGGCAACATGGGCTGGGCCCACTTCAAGAAGGGCGACGCGAAGCAGGCCATCGAGCTGCTGCGCAGCGCCGTCGTGGCCAACCCCCGCTACTGCCTGGGTGAGCTGCAGCTGGGGCAGATCTACGAAGCGCAGAACGAGCCGGCCGACGCCTGCAAGTACTTCGCGCGCTACCGCGAGCACTGCCCGGAGCAGCCCGACGCCTGGCAGCGCGACGGCGTGTGCCTCGCCAACGCGGGAGATCGCGCCGGGGCCGAGAAGTCCTTCGACACCTGCGTGGAGAAGGCGGGCAGCAACGCCGACCAGAAGGACCTCTGCCTGGAGCTCAAGGCGCAGCTGCTGCGATGACCGACTACCTCGCCTTCGGGCGGTACCTGCAAGAGCACCGGGCGCTGCGCGGGTTGTCGGTCGACGAGGTGGCCGCGCAGACGCGGATCCCGCCCACGCTGGTGGCCGCGCTGGAGAGCGGGCAGGCCGAGCGCTTCCCGGAGCGGGTGTTCCTCGTCAACTACGTGCGCAGCTACGCCGTGGCGGTGGGGTTGCCGCCCGACGCCGCGCTGGCCCGCTTCGAGTCCATCTCCGAGGCGCCGCGCAGCGACGACTTCGACCCCCGCGCGTTGGAGCAGGCGCGCCGCGCGCACGCCGAGCAGCGGCTGTGGATGGTGGCCGCGGTGGTCGC
>CALNBU010000027.1 GCA_937875615.1 uncultured Archangium sp. | reverse complement strand
TGGTCGCGGCACCCTGTCCCTGGGCGACGTGGCGGAGGTGGTGGAGTCGTGGGCCCCGCCCATCGGCGACGCGCTCGTCACCAAGGGCACGGGACTGCTGTTGATCGTCGAGAAGCAGCCCGGGGCCAGCACGCTGGAGGTGACCGCGGCCATCGAGCGGACGCTGGCCAGCCTCGCCCCGGCGCTGAGCGGCGTGGAGGTCGCCCCCACCATCTTCCGGCCCGCGGGCTTCATCGAGCGCGCGCTCTCGAACCTCGGCCACGCCATGGGACTCGGCTGCGCGCTGGTCATCGCGGTGCTGTTCATCTTCTTGTGGAACCTGCGCACCGCGCTCATCAGCGTGCTGGCGATTCCGCTCTCGCTGCTGGCGGCGACCTTCGTGCTGACGGCGCTGGGGCACACCATCGACACCATGGTCATCGCCGGGCTGGTCATCGCCCTGGGCGAGGTGGTGGACGACGCCATCATCGACGTCGAGAACATCCACCGGCGGCTGCGCGAGCTCCCCTCGGCGCCAGACCTGAAGACCACCTTCCGGGTGGTGCTCGACGCCTCGCTGGAGGTGCGCAGCGCCATCGTCTACGCCAGCCTGGTGGTGCTGCTGGTGTTCGTGCCCATTCTCTTCCTGGGCGGCGTGGCAGGAGAGTTCTTCAAGCCGCTGGCCTTCGCCTACGGCCTGGCGGTCCTGGCCAGCACGCTGGTGGCGCTCACCCTCACCCCGGTGTTGTCGCTGCTGCTCCTTCGGTGGCGCGCCGGCGCGGCTCCGCAGACGCCGCTGGCCGGGGTGCTCCTGCGGCACTACGAGCCCGCGCTCCGCTGGGTGTTGCGGAGGCCCACCGGGGTGCTGGTGGGCACGGTGGCGCTGTTGGCGATGACGGCGGCATTGGGGGCGACGTTGCGCGAGGCGTTTCTCCCGCATTTCGCCGAGAACGACTTCCTCATGCACTGGGTGGCGCGGCCGGGCACCTCTCTCGAGGCGGTCTCCCGCACCGCTGACCGGGCCCGCGTCGAGTTGCTGGCGATTCCCGGGGTCCGCAACTTCGGCGCGCACCTCGGCCGGGCGGAGGTGGCCGACGAGGTGGTGGGGCCGAACTTCGCCGAGCTCTGGGTCAGCGTGGAGCCGGCCGTCGATCTCGACGCCACCGCGGCGCGCGTGCAGCAGGTGGTGGACGGCTACCCGGGCGTGTTCCGCGACGTCCAGACCTACCTCCAGGAGCGCATGCGCGAGGTGCTCAGCGGCGGCGGCGCGCCCATCGTGGTTCGGCTGCGGGGAGATGACCTCGCTGGACTGCGCCAGGCGGGCGATTCGCTCGCGCGAGCGCTGGATCAGGTGCCGGGGGTGGCGCACGCGCGGGCAGAGGCTCAGGTGCTGGTGCCGCAGATCTCCATCCGGGTCGACGCCGAGCGCTGCGCCGCGTGGGGCCTGGAGGCCGGCGTGGTGCGCGCGCGGGTGGCGACGCTGCTCTCGGGTGAGACGGTGGGGCAGCTCATGCGCGGCCTGCAGCCCATCGACGTGGTGGTGTGGGGGACGTCCGCGCTGCGCGCGGACGTGGCGTCGTTGCGGGCGCTGGCCATCGCCGTCGATGGGCGGGTGCTGACGCGACTGGAGGAGGTGGCCGACGTGGAGGTGGTGCCGGTGCCCAACACCATCGCGCACGACGCGACGTCCCGGAAACTCGACGTGTTGGTCGACCTCTCGCCGGGAGCGGATCTCGCCGCGGTGAGCGCGCAGGTGCAGGCGCGGATCTTCGCGGCGACGTTGCCGCCCGGCCACTACGCCGAGGTGCTGGGTGAGGGCGCGGCGAGGACGGCCGCACGCTCCCGGCTGCTGGTCTTCTCCGCGCTGGCGTTGGTGGGCATCTTCTTCGTGTTGCTCGCCGACTTCCGCTCGGCGCGGCTGGCGGCGCTGGTGTTCAGCGGGCTGCCCTTCGCGCTGGTGGGCGGGGTGGCGGCGGCGGCTGTGGGAGGCGTGGTTTCGTTGGGGACCTTGATAGGGCTGGTGGCGGTCATCGGCATCGCCGCGCGCAACGGCATCATGCTCGTCGCGCACTTCCGTCACCTGGAAGGGGAAGCGCAGCTCCCGTTCGGGTCGGCGCTGGTGCTGCGCGGCGCGCGGGAGCGGCTGGTGCCGATTCTGATGACGGCACTGGCCACCGGTCTGGCGCTGGTGCCGGTGGCGCTCGGCGGGTCGACCGCCGGACATGAAATCGAGCACCCCATGGCGGTGGTGATTCTCGGCGGCCTGCTCAGCTCCACCGCGTTGACGCTGTTCGTGACGCCGACGCTCTATCTCCGGTTTGGTGGCCGGAGCGCGGAGCTAGGGTAGGCCGGTATGCGCGTGCTGGTCATCGACGACGAGGCCGAGGTGCGCAGCGTGGTGGCGCGCGCGCTGCAGGCCGATGGCCACGCGGTGAGCACGGCGGTCGACCTGGAGCGCGCGAGGGAGCGCGTCGTTGAGGGCGTCGACCTGCTGGTGCTCGACCTCCGGCTCCCCGACGGCTTCGGTCTGGAGCTGTGTCGCGAGCTGCGCGCGGAGGGGTCGACGTTGCCCATTTTGGTGCTCACCGCGCTCGCTCAGGTCGCGTTGCGGGTGGAGGGCCTCGACGCCGGGGCCGACGACTTCCTCACCAAACCCTTCGCCGTGGCGGAGCTCCGGGCGCGCGTGCGCGCGCTGGGCCGCCGCGGCGCGCTCCCGCGGGGGTTGGTGTACCGGCGGGGGCCTCTCTCGCTCGACTTCGCCGGCCGCCGCGCGCGCAGCGGAGCGCAGGAGGTGGCCATCACCGCGAAGGAGTGGGCGATCCTCGAGTTGCTGGCGCAGCGCGCAGGGCGGGTGGTGTCTCGAATCGAGCTGCTGGAGGGCGTGTGGGGCGACGACAGCGAGTCGGCGGCCGGGAGCCTCGAGGTGCTCGTCGCGCGACTCCGGCGGAAGCTCTCTCCGGAGTTGATCCGCACCCTGCGGGGCGAGGGCTACGCGCTGGCGGAGGGAGACGGACGTGCGAGGTAGCACCAGCCTCGTCAGCCGGGTGGCGTGGGGCTCGGCGCTGTCGGCGTCGGCCGCGGCGCTGGTGGCGGCGCTGGCCACCAGCGGCTTCGCGGCGTGGCTGGTTCATCGCGCGGAAGACAGGCGGCTGGAGGAGGCGGCGGTCACCCTGGCCCGGGAGCTCGACGTCGACGGGCCACGCAAGACGGTGCAGGCCATCGTGGCCGACGAGGCCGAGGAGCTGGAGCACACCGACCTGCGCTTCGCGGTGTTCGACGGCGAGGTGCGTCTGCTGGCCGGTGACGCGCGCCTGCAGCCGGGAGCGTCGGGTAGCTGCGTCACCCTGCGGCAGGGGGCGCTTCGTTCGTGCCGGGCCATCTCCGAAGGTGGGCTGGTGGCGGTGGTGGCCTCGGCCCGCTCCGCGCAGCTCCCGCTGTTGTCGTTGGCGGCCCTGCTGGCGGTGGCGCTGGCCGCGTTGCTGGCGGTGGTGTCGAGTCGGGTGGTGTCGTCGGCGATGGTCTCTCCGCTCTCGAGGCTGCGCGCGCGTCTCGCGGAGGTCGAGGTGGAGGCGCTGTCGCGCGCGGACGTGGGCGAGCCTGAAGGGGTGGCGGAGGTCGATGCGCTCCGGGACGCCATCGGCCAGCTCATCGTGCGCGTGGAACGCTCGCTGGAGCAGGCGCACCGCTTCGCCGCCAACGCGGCGCACGAGCTGAGGACGCCGCTCACCGCCGCGCGCGGAGAGCTGGAGCTCCTCTCGGAGCAGCTCGCCGAGGAGGCTGCGCGCGCCAGCGTCCAGCGTGCCCGCCGGACGCTCGACGGGCTCGGGACGTTGGTCGACCGGTTGCTGATTCTCGCGCTGCCCACGCGCGCGCCGGGCGACGCCCACGAGACGGTCTCGGTGCGGGACCTGCTCGAAGACGCGGTGGCGAGCCAGCCGGGCGCGGCGGGGCGGGTGCGGCTCTCCGAGGACGATGCGCAGCTCCACGGCGACGCGGTGCTGTTGGGGACGCTGGTGGCCAACGCGCTGTCGAACGCGCTCAAGTTCGGGCGCACGGCTTCGGTGACGCTGGAGCGGGTGGGCTCGCTGGTGCGGGTGTGCGTCAGCGACGATGGACCGGGGGTGGCGCCCGCCGACCGGGATCGCGTCTTCGAGCCCTTCTTCCGCGCGGAGAATGCCCTGCGCCTCCGGTTGCCGGGCCATGGGTTGGGCCTGGCGTTGATTCGGCACATCGCGCGCGCGCACGGCGGCGACGCGGCGTTTCGTGAGGTCCCGGTCGGCGCGTGCCTGGTCATCTCGTTCCCCGAAGTCTCGTCGCCTCCTTGAGCGCGCAGAGGAGTCCCCATGCCCTGGTGGTTCTACGCGGTGGTCTCGGCGCTCGCGGCGGCGGGCACGGCGGTGTTGGCGAAGGTCGCGGTCGAGGGGATTCCCTCGAACCTCGCCACCGCGGTGCGCACGGTGGTGGTGCTCGGCTTCTCCTGGTTGATGGTCCTCCTCACGCGCCAGCACGACGCGCTGGGGGCGCTCCGGGGGCGGCCGCTGCTCTTCCTCGTGCTCTCGGGCGTGGCCACCGGCGTCTCGTGGTTGGCGTACTTCAAGGCGCTGCAGCTGGCCCCCGCCTCGCGCGTGGCGCCGCTCGACAAGCTGAGCCTCGCCTTCACGGTCATTCTCGCCGCCACCGCGCTGGGGGAGCAGGTCTCTGCCCGCACGTGGGTCGGCGTGGCGCTGATGGTGCTGGGGGCGCTGCTGACGCTGGGGCGCGGCTGAGCGGAACCTCCGGCGCTGGGCGTTGTCCCAGTGCGTATGCCCGCCCTGCTCGCGCTCCTCCTGTCGGCGACCCCCGTTACCGCGCCGCTGCCGCTGAAGTCGCTGGTGCTGTACGAGAATGGCCTCGGCTACTTCGAGCGCGAGGGCCGCATCTCTCCGGGGGGCATCGCGGAGCTCCCGCTGGAGCCCGGGCAGCTCGATGACGCCCTCAAGTCGCTGGTGGTGCTCTCGCAGAAGGGCGTGGCCTCGGTGGAATACGCGCCGCCGCTCTCTTCAGAGGCGGCGCGCGCGTTGGCCGGGTTGCCGGAGCGGGAAGCGCAGGCGTCACTGGCCAACCTCTGCAGGAGCCTCACGGGCGTGGAGGTGGAGGTGCGCCGGATCGGCGGCGCGCCGGTGACGGGGCGGGTGCTGGAGGTCTCGGAGGAGCGGGGGGAGCGTGTGGACAAGGAGGGCAAGCCGCTGGCGGAGGAGGCGCTGTTGCTCTTCGGCGCCGCGGGGCTCATGCGGGTGCCGCTTCGCGCGGTGGAGGCCCTTCGCCCATCGGCCGCCGTCGGCGCGGCGTGGAGTCGGGCGGTGGGGGCCACCGCGCAGCAGCCGGAGCGCGAGACGCTGCGGGTGCGCGGGGCCTCGGGCGGCGGCGCGGTCACCGTGGGCCTGCTCACCGCGGCGATGGCGGTCGGCACG
>CALNBU010000026.1 GCA_937875615.1 uncultured Archangium sp. | reverse complement strand
GCCCGTGCTGGCGTCGGCCACCAGACGCTGCCAGGGAGCATGTTCGCGCGCCAGCCACGCGGCACCAACCGCCACCCCGGCCATCGTGAGCAGCTTCATGGCGTTGCGACGCCCCGGGGTCCGCCGCTGCTGCCGCAAGGCTTGCGCCCCCTGCAAGGTGTCGAGCGCCAGCCTGGGCGGCAGCGCCTGAAGCTCCGACTGAAAACCTTTCAGTCCATTGACCCGCTGCCAGGCCACGCTGTGCATCGGCTCCGCCTGCAGCCAGCGCTGGAATGCCTCTCGCTGCGTGGCATCGGGCCGGCCATGGTTGATGCGCACCGCCCAGTGGATGGCGGCGTCAATCACCGCATCAGGCAGGGGCATGAACTCCTCGGAGTGCATCTCACGCCTCGAAGCGCAGCGCATAGCAGGCGCGCAGGGCCTTCGCCACGTAGCGCTCAGCCGTAGCCAGCGACACGCCCAGGCGCTGGGCGATCTCCGCACACGTCAACCCGTCGAGCTGGGCCAGCAGGAAGGCTGTGCGCACAACGGGCTTGAGCACGTCCAGCATGCGATCGATCTCGACCAGCGCCTCCAGGAACAGCAGGCGCGCCTCGGGCGACGGCGCCTCCGGCTCCGGCCACGACGCCAGGGTTTCCAGCCATGCCAGCTCCAGTTCGCGCCGGCGCCAATGGTCGATGACCAGGCCGCGCGCGATGGCCGCAAGGTAGGAACGAGGGGCGTCCAGCGACGGCAGTTGCTGCCGCGTCAGCACGCGCACGAACGTGTCCTGCGCAATGTCGGCCACGTCCGGGGCACCAGCAGCAATTCCGCGCCCTGCTGCGCGATGCCGGTAGCCAGCGCCGCATCCCACACTTCCTCGCAAATCAGGACACCCAGCCGGATGCCGCGCCATTCCAGCACGTCCGGGGAACCACCCATCTTGCGACGAAGCCAACCCTGCAGCCAGCCATTGTGGGCGGCATACAGGCCTTCGACGTGCCGGTGATGCGCTATCTCTGAAGTGCTCATGCCGCCGCTAGCCTCCGTACCTAATGATGAATGAGAACTACTTAGATTCTAAGACGCTCACTGGCAGGATGGTCGTGGTGTATCGCCAGCCCAGGGAGAAGCCGCTTCGGCGGCGGACTTGGCGGGCCTGATTCGGAACTCCTGGCTCATGGAAGGCCCGAGTCCAGGCGCAGGATAGGAGCCGTCCGGGGTGGAAACCTGGTGTGGTTGCGGGCAATGCCCGGTATCACCGCCCTGCCCTCCCCCTGGAAAGCCCAGCGCCGCGCGGTAGGGAGCAAGCGAGAAAGCTCCCAAAATAATAGCTACCAGCGCTTATCCAGCAATCGCTGGAGGCCAATTTCGCTCAAGAATTCAGCGCCGCCGCAGCACGTGGATGTACTCATCGCCCACGGTCTGCTGCTCGACCAGCTCGTTGCCGAAAGCGGGAGCGAGCGGCTGCGCGATCGCATCTACGGTCGCGCGCCGCGGTTGACGCCCGGTGACTTCCCCGCCGGGGTCATGGCGCCCACCGACGACGTGGTGCGCATCCCGACCCGGCCGCTGGTCATCGGGTTGGTGCCGCGCGGGAGCTCCGCGCCGGTGCTGTGGGCCGCCGGCGACGCCGAGCACGTGGGGCTCTTCCGCGCGGCCTACGCCATCGAGGTGAAGGTCGAGCCGTTCAACCGCGAAGAGGACCTCCGGCGCGCGTTGATGCGCGGGGGAGACCACGGCGGCGTGGACCTGGCCGCGCTCCCCGTGTCGTCGGTGGCCATGAGCGCCTCGCTGCTCCGCGACGCCGCGCCGAGAGTGGTGATGCTGCTGGGTCGCAGCCGTGGTCACGAGCAGTTGGTGGCCCGCGGCGTCAGCGCGCTGCCCGGGTTGGCCGGCAAGCGCATCGGCGTCGAAGACCGGAGCTCGGCCTGGTACCTCCTGTTGTGGAGCCTCTCCCGCGTGGGCCTGTCGCTGCGCGACGTCAGGCTGGTGCCGCTCGATGACGCGTACAGTGCGGGCGCGGCGCTGCGGCGGGGCGACGTCGACGCGGCCGTGGGCTTCAAGGGAGACCTCGAAGGCGCGCTGCAGGAGCCGGACACCATGGTGCTGGCCTCGACCGCCGACGCGCCGCACCTGACCGCCACGGTGCTGGTGACGCGGGGTGACTTCGCCGCCCGCTACCCCGACGCGCTCCGCCGCGTCATCCGCGGGGTGCTCGACGCCAACCAACAGACGCTCCGCGACGTCACCGCGACCGCGCGGGTGTTGGGCACCCTCGCGCCGCAGCTGGGTGACCCGGTGCAGGCCATCTCGCAGGCGCCGCCCTCCACCCTGAAGGACAACCTCGACTTCTTCGGTATCGCCGACGAGGCGCCGGTGACCTACGTGGAGTTGTTCACCAGCGCGTCGGCGCTCAACAGCAAGCTGTTCGCGGCGCCTCCGGGCCCGGAAGCGGAAGACACTGTCGATCTCGGGCCGCTCAAGTACGTTGCCTCGTCGCAAAACCAGTGAGTGCCCAGATGAAAAAGCGCAGCAGTCTCAGAGCGGCCCTCGCCATGCCCGCCAACCTCTTCGCCCTGCTGGCCGGGAGCGCGGCGTCGGTGGCCCTGGGTGACTGGGTGCCGCTCGCCGCCGCCACCACCGGCGCGCTCACCTACTCGGTGCTGCTCTCGTTGCTCCCCTCGTTCCGGCGGGCGGTGCACGCCAACCTCGAGGCGCAGGTGCAGGGCGAGGTGGCGACGCCCGAGGAGACCGAGGCGCTGCTGGCCGAGCTGGCGCCGTCGCAGCGGCAACACTACGAGGCGCTGCGCGAGCTGCGGGACCGCATCCTCTCCAGCTACGGAAAGATGCCCGGCGGTCGGGTGCTGGTGGCTTCGAGCGAGCGTCGCCTCGACGCGCTGGTGACCAGCTTCCTGCGGCTGGTGGCCACGTTGAACAGCTACCGCAGGTTCCTCGGCGCCACCGACCGCCGGGAGATCGAGACCGAGCTGGTTGGCCTCGAGGCCGAGCTGGCCGTGGAGTCGAACGAGCGGCTGCGGGAGGTGAAGGCCCGGCGCGTGGACATCTTGAAGAAGCGCGTGGCGCGCTTCGTACAGGCCGAGGAGAGTCGCGAAGTCATCAGTCACCAACTGGCCAGCATCGAGGACGTGTTGCGCTTGACCCACGAGCAGTCGATCGCCATCAGAGACCCCGCAGTCGTCAGCCGTCAGCTCGACGCGTTGACCGCGGAGGTGGTCGCCACCGAAGAGACCGTGCGGGAGATGGAGCAGTTCATGCAAGTCACCGAGGAGTTCACCACCTCGCCGGCGACGGGCCGGACGGAGCGGGTGCGATGAAGCGCGTCGGCGTCGGGGCGGTGCTGGTGGCGTTGGTCGTCGCGGGGCTCGCCTGGTGGCGATGTGGCGCCGCGCCGGAGGCGCCGCGGACGCGAGGCGTGGTGGTGGAGCGGGTGGTGCCGCGCGGCGCGGTGGCGGTGGCGCTCACCGCTTCGTTGGCGAAGTCCGGGGGGAAGCTGCGCGTGCTGCAGTCGCTCAAGGTGACCGGCTTCCTGGCGCAGCTGCAGGGCTTCGCCGACGGCGACGCGCTGGCCGACGCGCTGGTGAAGGAGCTGGGCGTCGACGTGCGCAGCGAGGCCACGCTGGCCGAGGCCGGGCTCGACGGCGCCCGTGGCGCGGCGGTCTTCGTGTTGCTCGACGGCCGGCCGGTGCTGGCGTTGCCGCTGGCTGACGCGGAGCGCTTCAACGGTACCCTGGCCCGCCTGGCGGGTCGTCGGTTGGGCGCGTCGGTGATGCAGCAGAAGCAGGGCTCGGGCGCCTCGGCCACCACCTTCGCGTGCCCGACCTGCGCCGTGCCCGCCCTGGCCTGGGTGCCTTCGAACACCTACGCGCTGGTGGGCGACGGGAAGCTGGTGGACCAGCTCCTGGCGCTCGCGGCGATGACCGAGAGCGACGCGCTGGTGCAGGACCGCGACTACCTGGTGCGCCTGCGCGAGCTGCCACGGGAG
>CALNBU010000025.1 GCA_937875615.1 uncultured Archangium sp. | reverse complement strand
GTCGCCGGCATCTTCGTGCTCCTGCGGCGCAAGGGGCTCACCTTCACCACCGGCCTGGTGGGCGCGCTGGCCTTCGCCCTCTGGTTCAGCTGGTCACACTGGGTCGACCTCTCGCACCATTGGACCCAGCGCGACCAGTTCTGGCGCTACTACTCGCAGCGCGGTCCCGATGAGCCCATCGCCGCGTTCCTGATGAACTGGCGCGGTGAGACCTTCTATTCGCGCAACACCGTCAAGCAGCTGAAGGACGGCAACCCGCAGGACCTGATGCGGCGCTACGCAGACCTCCCCGGGCGTCAGTGGAGCCTGGTCGAGCACAACCGGCTCGGCATCCTGAAGAACGCCGTGGGACAGGAGCACCCGGTGACGGTCATCGACAAGGACTTGAACAACAAGTTCGTGCTCGTGACCATCGACTGACGGCGATGAGCATCGTCGCGGAGGGCCTCGAGAAGCGCTTCGGTGGGCGGGTCGCGGTGACGGGACTGTCCTTCGAGGTTCGCCCCGGCGAGATCTTCGGTCAACATGCGCACGGTGGTGTGCGGTGTGGAGGTTCGCCCCGGCGAGATCTTCGGCCTGCTGGGCCCCAACGGTGCGGGCAAGACCACCACCGTGCGCATGTTGACCGGGCTGCTGGCACCGTCTGCGGGCCGCGCGGTGGTGTGCGGTGTGGAGGTGCGCGGCGACGGCACCGCGCTGCGCAAGAAGGTGGGCCTGCTGACGGAGCAGCCGGGGTTGTACGACCGCCTCACCGCTCGCGAGAACCTCACCTTCTTCATGCGGCTGCACGAGCTCGACGAGGCGGCGGCGTGGGTGCGGGCTGGCGAGTACCTCCGGCGCTTCGGCCTGTCCGGCCGTGAAGACGAGCCGGTGGGTGGCTACAGCAAGGGCATGCGGCAGAAGCTGGCCATCGTGCGGGCGCTGCTGCACGACCCGGAGGTCATCTTCCTCGACGAGCCGACGTCGGGGCTCGACCCGCAGTCGGCGCGCACGGTGCGCGAGGCGGTCTCGGAGCTCGCCGGCGAGGGGCGCACGCTGGTCTTGTGCAGCCACAACCTCGCGGAGGTGGAGCAGCTCTGCACCCGGGTGGCGGTGGTGAAGTCCACGCTGCGTCAGGTGGCCTCGCTGGCGGAGCTGCGCCGCGAGGGCTTGACGCTCGAGGTGCGCGTCGAGGGCAGCGCCGCGAACTGGGTCCGCGAGGGGTGGCGCGCCGAAGGCTCGAAGCTGCTGGTGCCGCTGCGCGCCGAAGAAGAGACCCCGGAGGTGGTGGCGTCGTTGGTCGCCGCCGGGGCGCGGATCCACGCGGTCAGCCGCGCCGCGCGGCCGCTCGAAGAGGCGTACCTGGAGCTGGTGCGAGAGGCGGTGCGGCCGTGAGCTTCTCCCTCGCGCGGGTGCGCGCCGTGTTGTGGAAGGACCTGCTGGAGCTGAAGAAGAACAAGGGCATGTTGTGGTCGATGCTGGCGCTGCCCACGGTCATCGTGCTGGTGCCGCTCTTCATCGTCCGCACCTACGTGGCCGACCCCGACAACCCCAGCCTGCGCACCATGGCGCTCTACTACGATCTCCACGTCGACCCGGGGAACGCGGCCCGCTTCCTGGTCGACAAGGTGCTCGCCGACTGGTTCGTGCTCTACCTGGTGATGCCGGTGTTCGTACCCATCCTCATCTCGTCGCACGCGGTGGCGGGCGAAAAGGAGAAGCGCACCCTGGAGCCGCTGCTGAGCAGCCCCATCACGCCGTTGGAGCTGGTCATCGGCAAGAGCCTCGCCTCGCTCATCCCTTCGGTGGCGGTGTGCGTCCTCGCCTTCCTGATGCTGTGCGTGGGCGTCGACGTGGTGGCGTGGCCGCTGGCGAAGGAGCTGGTGCTGCCCAACGCCATGTGGAGCTTCGGGGTCTTCGTCATCGCGCCCCTCTTCGCCTTCTTCGGCAACGGCGTGGCGGTGCTGGTGTCGGCGCGCGTGGGTGACTCCCGGCTGGCGCAGCAGCTCTCGGGCCTCTTCGTGCTGCCGCTGGTGGGGCTGGCGGCCGGGCAGTTCGCGGGTTTCCTGCGGGCCGGCGTCGGCTACTACGCGGCGATGGGCGCGCTGGTGCTGCTGCTCGACGTGGGCATCCTCTTCGCGGCCCGGCGGCTCTTCGACCGTGAGCGGCTGATGTCGCGGTGGGGCTGAGCCCCGGCGCGGCGTCTTCCGACTGCCGGGGCGGCGCCTGGCGTCACGTCACTCCGCGGTGAAGAGGCAGCGGGTGATGGGCTGCATCTGGTCGGCGGTGACGTAGAGGAAGTAGCGCCCCCCGGCGGTGAGCGCGGCGGGCGCACCGGCGAGCGGGAACCGCTGGGTGGTTCCTTCGGGGAGCGCGCCGTAGCGCACGCTGCGGTTGCTCAGCGGTTGCCCGTCGGGCGGCACGTCGAGCCGCCACAGCGTGCCCTCCGGGAGGTCGAGGTTGGGGAAGACGGTGG
>CALNBU010000024.1 GCA_937875615.1 uncultured Archangium sp. | reverse complement strand
GCGACTTCATCTACTCGCGTTCCTTCGAGATGATGGTGTCGCTGGACGACATGCGCATCATGGCGGTCATGGCCGGCGCCACCAACAAGAAGATGAGCGCGTTCTGGTACGGCGAGATGAAGCTGGCGTTGAAGAGCTGGAACCCCACCGGCCCCAGCTTCTTGCGGAGAATCGACCAGCGGTAGTCTTCACCGCCCGGCGCGTAGCCTCCCTTGCGGGCGTAGTTGAACGTCAGCCGCGCGCCCCACAGCGTCACCAGCACCGCCAACAGCCACAGCCGGGGCGAGGCGTCGGGCGTGCGCGCGACGATGAGCCAGGCGTAGAGCGGCGGCGCCACCGACCAGATGCGGTCGACCCAGGAGTACTCCCGGGTCACCACCGACAGCGCCCACGTCACCGCGATGAAGCCGACGCACCACGGAATCAACTCGAAGAAGGGACCGCTCATGGTGGTGCTGACTTATGCCAGCGCGCGCCGGCGCGCCACGTCACGGGTGATGATGCCGCTTGCCGCCCCGCTGCCGCGCCTGCTCCAGCTGCCAGGGCGTGCGGTGGTCCTGGTGCTGATTCCACAGCCAGCTCCAACCCGAGTGCGGGCGGCCGCCGCCCGGCTTGTAGATCTGCATCGTCCACGAGGAGCCGGTGTTGAAGCCGGTCAGCTGCGCGGGGTTGAAGGTGCTGGCGCTGGTGATGATGCCGCCCTGCACGGTGCCGGGCGCCTCCAACACCTTGAGCGCGCAGCCGGCCAGCACCAGCCCGGCCTGCGGCACGTCGTTGCTGCTCAGCGTGCAGGTGCCCAGCGCGGTGTAGCTCCCCGAGGGCAGGTCGAAGACCGCGTAGAAGTTCTGCTGCAACCCGGAGGGGAAGAGGAAGTTGGTCAACTCTACGCAGGCGGTGGCCCGGCCGACGCGCACCACCTTCTCCACGATGACCTTGCCGTCGCTGAGCCGGTGGATCTCCGACCACAGGCTGGCGCCCAGCTTCACGTTCACCGGGAACGGCGCGTCGGCGCAGATGCTGTCGTCCGGCGGGAAGGCGGGGTCCTCCACCGAGCGGAACTGGAACGTCTGGTCCTCCGCCAGCGCCAGCGGGGAGAGCAGCACGACGAGAGACAGCAGCGATCTGCGCATAGGTCAGCTCCAGGAGAAGTCGTAGTCGGTGTCGAACAACGCCAGGCGCGTGCCCACCACGCGCACGTCTTTCGCGCCGACCGCGGTCAGCACCTGAATGAGCACCCCCTCGTGGTACGGGTGCGGCATGAGGTCGCGGCGCATGGCGAAGATGCCCGCGGTCCGCGAAGACCAGGTCAGCGTCCGCGTGCCGTAGCTCACCGCCGTCTTGTAGCCGGTGGCGAGCGACGGCATCAGCCGACGCGCGTCGTGGTTGGCGAGGAGCATCAGCGTCTTGCCCACCGCGGTGTTCACGAAGTCGTCGGTGGCCTGCCGGCCCAGCGTGCGGATGCCCGACTCGAGCTGCGCCGGCGTCCGGCCGCCGCCCACCAGCTCCGCGGCGAAGTAGGCGAGCGGCAGGAACTCCAGCAACGTGTAGTTGAAGAAGTCGACGTACTTGCGCCCCTGGGCGCGGTCCTTGAAGGCGGCGAACTGAGCGGGGCCCAGGCTTTCCACCGCCCGGAACAGCCCGTTGAAGAACATGCCCTTGCAGGTGTCGGCCTCGGTGGCGTTGGCGAGGCGTTCAGAGAGATCATCGGCGTTGATTTCGAAGCGAGCGTTCATGGAAGAAGAATCAGAAGGAGATGAGCTGCGCACCGGCGTGGACGTTGGCGCCCACCGCGGCGATGAGGCCGAGCTGACCGGAGCCGAAGCGCACCCGGCCCTGCTCGAGGTCCTCGGACAACAGCACCAGCATGCCCGCGGCGGAGGTGTTGCCGTAGCGGTGCACGTTCAAGGCGATGCGGTCGAGCGGGAGCTCCACCCGCACCGTCCACTGTCCTTCGCGCGGACCG
>CALNBU010000023.1 GCA_937875615.1 uncultured Archangium sp. | reverse complement strand
CACCGCCCGTCGCGTCACCGCCACCCGTCGCGTCACCGCCGCCCATCGCAGCGCCACCACCCGTCGCAGCACCGCCGCCGACGCCGCCGTCCTCCTCGATGGGCCCTCCCTCGCCGCACGCGCCAAACATCCAGACTCCAGACACGACCAGCATGACTCCAAGCCTGCTCTTCATGACGCTCCGGAAGGGAAACGGGGAGCAGCCACCGTAACCCTGGAGTCAGACGCTCCGCACCGGATTTCATCGAACCTGTAAGTCAGGCCAATAATTCGCGAACCCGCGGCAGCACCTGCGTGCCGTACAGCTCGATGCAGCGCAGGAGCGCCTCGTGCGGCACCGGCCCGGAGGTGTACTTGAGCTGAAAGCGCGTGGCGCCCAGCGCCTTCATCGACGCGGCCATCTTCTGCGCCACCGTCTCTGGCGAGCCGACGTGCAGCGCCCCCTGCTTCACCTCCGCCTCGAAGCTGGCGCGCGACGGCGGGGGCCAACCGCGCTCCCGCCCGATGCGGGTGACGAGGGCGCGGTGGTGCGGCCAGAGCGCCTCCACCGCCGCCTCGTCGCTGTCGGCCACGAAGCCCGGAGAGTGAATGGCGATGGGCTGCAGGGGACGGCCCTGGTCGAGCAGCGCCCGCCGGTAGAGGTCGGCCAGCGGCGCGAAGCGGGCGGCCGCACCGCCGATGATGGCCATGACCAGCGGTAGCCCGTAGTGCGCGGCGCGCACCACCGACTCCGGGGTGCCGCCTACCCCCACCCAGGCGCGGATGCGACCGCCGGCGGTCTTCGGGTAGACCGCCTGGGCCTTCAACGGCGGACGGATGCTGCCCTGCCAGGTCACCGGCTGCTCGGTGAGCAACGCCGCCAGCAGGTCCAGCTTCTCCTCGAAGAGGCGCTCGTAGTCCTTGAGGTCGAAGCCGAAGAGCGGGAACGACTCGATGAACGAGCCGCGGCCCACGGTGAGCTCCGCGCGCCCCTGGGACAGGGCGTCGAGCGTCGCGAAGCGCTCGTACACCCGCACCGCGTCGTCGGAGCTGAGCACCGTGACCGCGGTGCCGAGGCGAAGCCGCTGGGTGCGGCTGGCGATGGCGGCCAGCAATACCTCGGGCGCGGTGACCGCGAAGTCATCGCGGTGGTGCTCTCCCACGTTGAAGAAGTCCACCCCCACCCGGTCGGCCAGCGCCGCCTGCTCCACCAGGTCGCGCAGCACCTGCGGCATGGGAGTGGGCGTGCCGTCGGGTTGGCTGGAGACGTCGCCGAAGGTGTCGAGACCGAGTTCGATGGGGTGCCCCATGACGCGTGCACGTAACGACGCGGGCCCCGCCCGTCACGTCTCTTCGAGCAGGTGCGCGGAGAAGTGCGCGAAGATCGCGTCGGGAATCTGCGTGCCCCGGAAGGCCTCGAGGTCGACGCAGGCCTGCTTCAGCGTCACCACCGCGCAGCGCTCGTCGGTGGCCCCGCGCAGCAGCGTGAAGCGGGAGGTGACCGAGCGCCGGGTCAGCCGCAGCACCTCCATCACGATGCGCACCTCGTCGTCGACGCGCAGCGGAGACAGGTAGTCGGCTTCGGCGTGCACGATGGGGAAGCCCACCCGCTGGCGCTCCATCATCTGCCCGTAGGGGAGCTTCGCGCCCTCGGTGAAGAAGTCTTCGAAGCAGCGGTGCGCGTAGTCGGCGTAGCGCGCGAAGTAGACGACGCGGCCCAGGTCGATGTCCGCGAAGCGCACCTTGAAGGAAGTCGTGAACGCCATGGTGCGTTTCCTCAGTTGCCGAAGGCGTTGAGGCCGGTGATGGCCTTGCCAAGAATCAGCGTGTGGACCTCGTGCGTGCCCTCGTAGGTGTAGACGCTCTCGAGGTTCAGCATGTGCCGCACCGGCGGGTACTCGTCGGAGATGCCGTTGGCGCCGTAGACGCCGCGCGCCACCCGCGCGATGTCGAGCGCCACCTTGACGTTGTTTCGCTTGGCCAGCGAGACCTGCTCGGGCGTCACCCGGCCCTCGTCGGCCAGGCGCGCCAGCCGCAGCGCCAGCAGCTGGCCCTTGACGATTTCCTGCAGCATGTCGGCCAGCTTCTCCTGCGTGAGCTGGAAGCCGGCGATGGGCTTGTTGAAGGTCTTGCGCTCCAGCGAGTAGGCGCGCGCCCCCTCGAAGCAGGCCACCGCCGCGCCCATCACCGCGAAGGCGATGCCGGCCCGGGCCTTGTTGAGGCATGACAGCGGCCCCTTGAGGCCCTTCACCTCGGGCAGCATGTTGGCCGCCGGCACCCGCACGTCGGAGAACGAGAGCTCGGCGGTGTACGAGGCCCGCAGCGAGAACTTCCCTTCAATCTCCTTCGCCACGTATCCGGGCATGCCCTTCTCCACGATGAAGCCGCGGATGGACTCCGCCCCGCCGTCGTCGACCTTGGCCCACACGATGGCCAGGTCCGCGATGGTGCCGTTGGTAATCCACATCTTGCTGCCGTTGAGCACGTAGTCGTCGCCGTCGCGGCGCGCGCGCGTCACCATGCCGCCGGGGTCGCTGCCGTAGTCAGGCTCGGTCAACCCGAAGCAGCCGATGAGCTCGCCCTTCGCCATGCCCGGCAGCCACCGCTGCTTCTGCGCCTCGCTGCCGTAGGCCCAGATGGGGAACATGCACAGCGAGCCCTGCACCGAGGCGAAGCTGCGCAGGCCGGAGTCGCCGCGCTCGAGCTCCTGCAGCATCAGCCCGTAGGCCACGTTGGAGAGGCCCGCGCAGCCGTAGCCCTTCAGCGTCGCGCCGAACACGCCCAGCTCACCCAGCTGGGGGATGAGGTGCGAGGGGAAGGTGTGGTCGCGGAAGTGCCTGCCGACGATGGGCAGGTACGCGCGGTCGACGAAGGCGGCGACGGTGTCGCGCACCGCGCGCTCCTCGGCAGAGAGCAGGTCTTCGATTCGGTACAGGTCGGTGATGGCGGCGCGCATGGCGCGCGTACCTAGCACAGGGCGCTACGGCGGCACGCCGCGCCCCACCCCCA
>CALNBU010000022.1 GCA_937875615.1 uncultured Archangium sp. | reverse complement strand
CTCACCGGTGACGAAGACCGCGTCGTGCGTGGGGGCCAGCACCACCGGCCGTCCCTTCACCGCCAGACCGGCGAAGAGCTCCGGCAGCAGCATGCGGGTGGCGTCGAGCGTGTCGCGCCAGGGAGAGATGAAGACGCCGGGAGACGGCTCCTCGAAGGGCTGCGTCGACAGCGCGCGCAGGTTCTCCCGGGCGCGCTCCAGCAGCGTCTCGAAGTCCACGCCCCACACCTCGAGGCGATCCGGGCCTATCTCCGTGACCGACGACGGCAGGTCGTACGCCAGGTGCACCGCCAGCTCGCCGTTGACCACGCCGTGCGGCAGCATCACCTCGTCGATGGCCTCTTCATCGGCGCCCAGCTCCAGCTCCGCCTGACGGCGCACCGCCGAGAACCACGCGCGGTCCCGGACCCGCGGCAACACGCCGCTGAACAGCTGGTCTCTCGAGGGCTCGGGGGCACCACGGATCGACGACCAGAACCGCCGGTGCAACACCCGCGCGCGGGCGCCCGGCGGGGCCTCGTCCCATTCCTGCCGGGCATGCCCCAGCGAAATGAACGACACACCTTCTTCTCCGGTGCCCACCACCAGCCGGTCATGCTTGGCGTCGGGCACGATGGCCCTCACCTCGCCCCGCGCACGGAGCACGTCTGCGCACACGCGCGCGAACTCGTCCCAGGTCACTGTCATCTGCTGCACCCATGATGGCAGATTGGCGGGCGCGTTGATTTGGAATTTGCGAGAACACGCCTCGTCGTAGGCTCCGCTCCGTCGTTTCTCCGTCACTCAGAGGACTCTCCATGACCCGCTTTGCACTGCTGTCCGTGACCTTGTCCGCCTCTCTCGCGCTCGCCGGCTGGACCCAACAGGGCGACGGCGAGGCCTCGTTCGACGCCAAAGGCAACATCGGCATGAAGATTCACGGCGTGGCGAAGAAGCTGGCCGTGGCGGATGACGGCAAGGCGCTCACGCTCACCGTGAAGTTCGACGACATCAGCACCGACAACACCCTGCGCGACTCGCACCTCAAGGAGGACACCGAGGCGACGAAGTACCCCGACATCACCCTCACCGTGCCGCTCGAGGGCCTGAAGCTCGACGGGGGCTCCGGCACCGCCAAGGGCACCTTCGCCATGCACGGCCAGAGCAAGGCGGTCTCGTTCAAGTATTCCTCCAGGGTGAAGGACGGCGTGACCCACGTCGAGGGCAACGCCGACATCAGCCTCAAGGACTACGGCGTGAAGGTGCGCAGCTACCTCGGCGTGACGGTGAAGCCCGAGGTGAGTGTCGCCGCGAAGTTCTCCTTGAAGCAGTAAGAACTTTACGGCGGGGCTGCTTTCAGCCGAAGGTACGTCTCTCTTTTTCCGGGAGGCTGACCTCGTGGTTTCGCTTCGTAGCCTAGTCCTGCTGTGCCTGGTGGCCCTGCCCGCGCAGGCCTACCCATGGATGGTGCGGCATAACTACGGTGGCTGCGCCACCTGCCACGTCGACCCCTCCGGCGCCGGGCAACTGACCCAGTACGGGCGCGCGCAGCAGGAGCTGCTGGTCAAGTGGCAGACCCAACCGCTGAAGGAGGGCGAGGAGGTCCCCAAGACGGCCGGCTTCCTCTGGTTCGCCGAGCTGCCCGACTGGCTCAACCTCTCCGGCAATCTCCGCTACGGCTCGCTCATCCGCCCCACGGCGGGGCCCACCTTCCTCGGCGGCATCTTCATTCCGCTGCTGATGGCCGTCGACCTCTACGTCACCCTCAACTTCGGACCGGTGGTGGCCCACGCCTCCACCGGCCTCGGCATCCGGGTCAACAACAACACCGGGCGCGCCGCGCTGCTGGTGGCCCAACCCGCTGCCCCAGAGCCAGGACAACCTCCGGCGGCCTTCCAGGCCGCGGCGGCGTGGATGGCGCGCGAGTTCTGGTTGGGCCTCAAGCTGGCGGACGACGCGGTGATGTTCCGCGTGGGCCGGCAGAACCTGCCCTTCGGTCTGCGCAACGCCGAGCACAACAGCTACGTGCGCGAGCTGACCCGCACCGACGTCAACGTGGCGCAGCAGGTGGGCGCCTCCATCTCCTACAACTCCGAGAAGCTGCGCGGCGAGCTGCTGGGCATCATCGGCAACTACCAGCTGGGCCCCGACATCTACCGCGAGCGCGGGTACTCGGCCTTCGCGGAGTACGCGTTCTCCAACGCGGTCAACGTGGGCGCCTCGTCGCTGGTGACCCACGCCGGCGCCGACATCATCACCGGGCTCCCCACCGTGCGTCACGTCCACGGCCTCTTCGCGCGCATGGTGCCCACCGAGAAGCTGGCGCTGCTGATGGAGGCCGACCTGCTGCTGTGGCAGGTCACCGGCAACGCCGACCGCTTCGGCTTCGCCGCCTTCGCGCAGGCCGACTACGAGGTGGTGCAGGGCCTGCACATCATGGTGACTGGCGAGGGCGCGCACTCCGGCGGAGTCCAGCGCGGCCCCAACCTCGGCGGCTGGCTGTCGGCGGCCTGGTACTTCTTCTCTCACTGCGAGCTGCGGCTCGACAACATCTTCAGGCGTCGTGCCACCGCAGGCGAAGGGTTGTTCGAATACAACCTCCTGCTGCAGCTGCACGCGTACCTGTGAGGCCCACCATGACGCGACTCCTCCCGCTCCTCACGCTGCTGGGCCACTCCGCGCTCGCCAACGTCACCTTCCCCGGAGACGTCCAGACCAAGTACAGCCTGGACGGGGCGCCGCTGTGCAACCTCTGCCACTCCAACGGCTTCGGCGGCGCCGGCACCGCCGACACCAGGTTCGCGGTGGCGGCCCAGGCCCGCGGGCTGACCTCCAACCCGTCGTCGCTGAACGCGGCCCTCGACCGCCTCGAGGCCGATGCAGTCGACAGCGATGGAGACTGCGTCAACGACATCGCCGAGCTCATCGCCGGCACCAACCCCAACGTCGCCGACAACTCCTGCGGCGGTGACGACGGCGGCACCGGCGGAGGAACGGGCGGTGGCGGAGGTACCGGGACCGGCGGAGGCACGCCACAACCGCCGCCGCCGCTCCAGTTCGGCTGTGGCTCCGAGGTGGTGCCGGGGCTCCTGTTCGGCGCGTCGTTGCTGCTGCTGAGCCGTCGCCGCTGGCGCCGCTGACGCGCGCGTGGTGGTACATAGCCACCACACATGAATCTCGATGACTTGAAGCAGCGGGTGCAGGCCGCCTTCGCCGACCGCGAGAAGGTGAAGGAGCCCTTCTACGCCATGGCGGTGCGGGAGACGATGAACCTCGTCGACCGCGGCGTCCTCCGGGTGGCCCAGAAGGGCACCGAGGGCTGGGAGGTCAACGAGTGGGTGAAGCAGGCGATTCTGCTCTTCTTCGCGGTCAGCGAGATGAAGACGCTCGAGGCGCCGCCCTTCGAGTTCTACGACAAGGTGCCGCTCAAGAAGGGCCTCGCGGAGGCCGGCGTGCGCGTGGTGCCGCCCGGCGTGGTGCGCTTCGGCGCCTTCTGTGAGCGCGGCGTGGTGGTGATGCCCGGCTACGTCAACATCGGCGCCTGGGTGGGCGCCGGCACCATGGTCGACACCTGGGCCACGGTGGGGAGCTGCGCGCAGGTGGGCCGCAACGTGCACCTCTCCGGCGGCGTGGGCCTCGGCGGCGTGCTCGAACCGCCCGCGGCGCGCCCGGTCATCATCGAAGACGGCGCCTTCATCGGCAGCCGCAGCGTCATCGTGGAGGGCGTGGTGGTGGAGGAAGAAGCCGTCATCGGCGCCAACACCGTGCTGACCGCCTCCACGCCCATCATCGACGTCACCGGCAGCGAAGAGGTCCTCTACAAGGGCCGCGTCCCCAGGCGCAGCGTGGTGATTCCAGGCACCCGGCCCAGGAAGTTCCCCGCCGGCGAGTACCACCTGCCGTGCGCGCTCATCATCGGCCAGCGCAGCGCCTCCACCGACCAGAAGACGACGCTCAACGCGGCGCTGCGCGACTTCGCGGTGCCGGTGTGACGCTGGCGGAGCGCGCGCTCGAGCTGCTGCGCATCCCCTCGGTCATCGGCCACGAAGCGGCGCTCGCCGACTTCGTCGAGACGTGGGCGCGGAGGCACTTCCCGCCCGACGAGGTGCTGCGCGTGGGCCACTCCCTGGTGGTGGGGCGCCTCGACGACGCGCGGCCCACGGTGGCCCTGGTGGGGCACCTCGACACCGTGCCGGAGAACAGCGAGCCCAACCCGCCGCGCATCGAGGGCGACCGGCTCTCCGGGCTCGGCGCATCCGACATGAAGGGCGCGCTGGCGGTGATGCTGGCCCTGGGTGAGTCGCTCCCGCGCGCACAGCTGCCCGTCAACCTGCTGCTGGTGTTCTACGAGCGCGAAGAGGGACCCTTCCTCGAGTCGGGGCTGGGGCCGCTCTTCGACGCCGCGCCGCAGCTCCAGCGCGTCGCCTTCGCCATCGCCATGGAGCCCACCGACGGCGCGGTGCAGGTGGGCTGCGTGGGCTCGCTGCACGCCACGGTGCACTTCGAGGGCCGCGCCGCGCACTCCGCGCGGCCGTGGCAGGGGAAGAACGCCATCCACGAAGCGGGGAGCCTCCTGAGCGCGCTCGCCGCGCGGGAGCGGGTGGCCGTCACCCTCGAGGGCCACACCTTCTACGAGGTGCTCAGCGCCACCCTCGCGAAGGGCGGACGCGCGCGCAACGTGGTGGCCGACGCCTTCGAGGTGAACCTGAACTACCGCTTCGCGCCCGGCAAATCGCTGGAGCAGGCGCAGCAGGACGTCCTCGACTTCGTCGCCGGGCGGGCGCGCGTGACCTTCACCGACCTCGCGCCCAGCGGGCGGCTCTGCGGCGACAACCCCCACTTCTTGTCGCTGCTGGCGCGCACCGGGCGCCCCGCCGAAGCCAAGCAGGCCTGGACCGACGTGGCGCGGCTCTCGTCGTGGGGCGTCGACGCCGTCAACTACGGCCCGGGCGAGACGGCCCAGGCGCACCAACGCGGCGAGAGCGCCAGCGTGGCGGCGCTGCAGGTGGCCTACGACGTGCTGCAGGGGCTGTTGACGCGAGGCCCGTGACGGCCGGTCAGGCGGACTTCGCCTCGCCACCCAGCACCTCGAACACCTCGCGCGCCGGGTTCCACTCGAACAGCTCCACCTCGCCCAGGTCGTAGAACCAGGCGTGGAGGTGCAGCTCGCCCCGCTCCACCTTCTCGCGCACCAGCGGGTAGGTCAGCAGGTTGTCGACCTGCCGGCGGGTGACGGCGCGGGTGGCCTCGTCGACGCCCGAGAACCCGTCGAGCGGACCGACGATGCCAGGCGCGGTGCGGGCCCAGGCCTGGAGCGTCGTGAGCTCGCCCGGCAGCTTGCCGCTCTTGAGCGCGGAGATGGCGCCGCACTTGCTGTGGCCGCAGACCACGATGGTCTTCACGCCCAGCACGCCCACCCCGTACTCCACCGCCGCGCCCTCCTGCGGCATCGAGGTGAGGTCTGCCGGCGGCACCAGGGCCCCGATGGCGCGCACGATGAACAGGTCTCCCGGGTGGGAGCCCATGAGCAGCGCCGGGTCGATGCGGCTGTCGGCGCAGGTGATGAACATGGTGTGCGGGT
>CALNBU010000021.1 GCA_937875615.1 uncultured Archangium sp. | reverse complement strand
GGCGCTGGCCTCGGCACAGGTCGCGCTGACGCGCGGGTTGCCGTTGGTGGCGGGCGTCGGCGCGACCTGTGCCGAGGCCAGCGCCTCGACCAGCGTCAACCCGCCGGGGACGTCGAGCGCATGTTCACGCCAGCCCAGCCCCAGCGAGCGGGTGGCCTCGTTGACCGCGGCCTCCAGGCGTCGGTCTCCGGCGGCTGGGCCCAGCTGCGGAGCCATCGCCTGGGGCGCGCTCGGCGGCCCACTCCAGTCGCGGGGAGGCTGGGACTCCGCCTCGAAGACCGGGCGCCGGCCCTTCAACAGCGCCGACACCGGGTCCAGCTGCGGCGCCGAGATGGCGCTCTCGGGCGGAGGCGGCGGCGAGAGCTCCAGCGCCTCGTTGGGTTCGATCGCGCCGCCCTGCAGCTCGAAGGCGAAGAGGGGGTCCGACTCCGCGCGCAGCAGCTGCGCCACCGTGTAATCGGCCGGCGCGTCGTCGTGGAGCGTGCAGGCGGCGTAGGCCTCTTCGTCGCTCATGCCGCGCAGCTCGTCGGCGAAGGCGTGAACCTCCGAGGCGGTGTGCGCCGCGGCCACCGCGCGCACGATGAGCTCCCGCTGCAGGGCGCTGCCCGCATCCTCGAGGAGCTCGTGCAACAACGTTCGGGCCCTGGGCGGCCAGCCGTCGAGCTGCCGCTGCGCGTCCTCCGAGAGGCTGGCGCTCACCGGCGCACCGCCCCTGCGCTCCGCACCACGCCCACCAGCGCGGCCAACACCGCGAGGCGCTCGAGGTGGCCGCGCAGCGCAGACACGTCGGCGTCGGCCCGGAGCTTCCTCGCCCAGCGGCCCAACAGGGCGGCCAGCGACGGCGCGTCGGCGAAGCGCGAGGAAGCGAGCGTCGTCAGCCGCTGCGCGGCCTGCGTCACCGGGAGCCCCTCGAGCTCTCGCAGCGCGGCCGCCGCCTCGTGGAGCTGTCGGGGCCCCACGCCGCGCACGTCGTCGAGGTCCTCCAGCAACACCTCCCCGTTGAACTCGCGGCTCGCGAACGGGGTCGACGGCTGCGCGCGAGAGGCGGCCATGCGCGGCAGTGTACGCCGGGGGCGGCGTCTCCCGCGAACCCTTCTTCGCCCGGTAGGCTCACACCCTCATGCACCACTTCCCCCACCTGCTGCTGGCGCTGTTGGCCTCCACGCCCAGCGACGAGGCGAAGGCCGCGCTCGCGCCCTTCCAGAAGACGCTGAAGGAGACGCTCTTCAAGGCGCTGGAGCGCTCAACCGAGGCCGCCGTCGAGGTGTGCAGCGAGCGCGCTCCGGCGCTGGCGCGCGAGGCCTCCACGGCGCGCGTCACCGTGGGGCGCAGCGGCCTCAAGCTGCGCAACCCCGCCAACGCGCCGCCCGCGTGGCTGCCGCCGCTCCTGGACGAGCTCTCGAAGCTGCCGCCCGGCACCCAGACCGGGCGCACGGTCACCCTGCCCGACGGCCGCGTCGGCTACGCCGAGCCCATCTGGACCGCCCCACCCTGCCTGGTGTGCCACGGCCCCGTCATCGCGCCCGGCCTCGACGCGACGCTGCGGGCCCGCTACCCGGCCGACGCCGCCCGCGGCTTCGCGCCCGGCAGCTTCCGGGGTGTCTTCTGGGCGGAGGTGGCGCCGGCGGCGGCGAAGCCTGACGGAGGGCTTCAGCCGCCGAAGATGCGTCCCAGCGCGCCGCGCGACACCAACCCGGAGATACCCAGGTAGAGCGCGAAGAGGCTCTCTCCGGCGATGAGGCCGCCGCCCACCAGGCTGATGCT
>CALNBU010000020.1 GCA_937875615.1 uncultured Archangium sp. | reverse complement strand
CCACCCCGCCCCGCGGTGAACGGCCCCCGCGTGCCCATCGCCGCCTCCAGCATGTTGATGTTGCCCGCACCGCCGAAGTGCAGCGCGTCGGTGAGCACCTCCTCCACCGAGACCGCCGAGCCGAGCGAGGTGACGTGCGGGACGCCCGACTGCGAGAGGATCTGCTGCGTGAGCTGCTGGTTGTTCAGCACGTTCCGCAGCCCATCGACGTGCACGGAGATTTCATCGCGCAACCCGGCGATCTGCCCCTGGAGCCCCAGCGCCTCTTCACCGGCCGCCGAGTCAAGCTGCTCCCACGCCGCGCCGCCCGGCCGCAGCTCGTTGCTGAGCCACGCGTCGACGGCCCCGCTGAAGCCCTGCAGGCGGTTGTCCATCTGCGCCACCGTCATCCCGCCCGGCGGGACGCCCGAATGGCATGTCTCCTCCCGCACCATCTCGCGGGCGGCGTCGCGGGCGGTGTAGGCGGCGGCCGCGGCGAAGGAACCCCAGGAGATGAGCGCCTGATCCGCGGCGAGCGCGGACCAATAGGAGACCTCGAGCCGATTGATGAGCGCCGCGTTGTTGAAGGTGCGCGCGGTGACCACGGCGTTGGAGAACGCCGCTGCGTCGGCGAGGTTCTGCAGCTCGTGCCTCTGACGGATGCGCAGGCCCAGGCCGATGGTCATGGTGACCAACAGCGTGACGAGCAACATCGTCAACGCGAACAGCACCATGTTCTGGCCACGCGGCGTCTTCATGGGTGGTGCGGACAGTTCTGCGGGTTGAAGTTGGCGGGCCGCGGAGGGGTCATCATCCGCATGGCGGCGGTGCCGGTCACCGGGAAAACATACTCTCCCGCGCCGGTGCGCGACGAGAACTCCGCCTGGAGCGCGCCCAACCGGGGCGTGCCCACCTGCCAGCGAGCGGCCTGCGCCGGCATCAGCGGGTTCTGGTTGGTGTACGCCGCCACGCCGAGCCACGCGCGGAACATCGCGGTCATCACCCAGTTGGCGAAGGGCACGCGCAGGGGAAACCAGTACACCGCGCGCACCTCCAGGGTGTAGCCGCCCCGATCCGGGTCATCGAAGGTGTCCTCCGGCCGC
Source organism: uncultured Archangium sp. (assembly GCA_937875615.1). Taxonomy (GTDB): domain Bacteria; phylum Myxococcota; class Myxococcia; order Myxococcales; family Myxococcaceae; genus Archangium_A. Next base: position 3,132 of record CALNBU010000020.1, on the reverse strand, counting down.
GCGGTGGTGGCGTTGAGCTCCGCGAAGCGCGGCGAAGGACGGAACAACCACACGATGTCGCCGGTGTGACCGTCGTCGAGCGTCGCGTGGTAGCGGTTGGTGCGCCGCAGACCGTAGGCGGTGGCCAGCTTTTCTTCTGGCGAGTTCCCGTGCGTGCCGGAGCCCAGGTACGACGAGAAGCTCGGCAGCAGCGCCACGATGGCCGCGTCGCGCATCGCGTCGCAGTGGCCGTGGCGGACCGAGCCGACCCGCGCCGCCATGTACGCCGCGTGCTCCGCGAACAGCCGCCCCTGCAACAGCATGAAGAGCTGCATGGTGCCCAGCACCATGAACAGGGCCAACGGCATTGTAAGCGCCGTTTCCACCGCAGCCTGCCCGCTGTCCCTTTTCAGAGGCACTGAAGAAATTGTCGGCCCAGCGCCGAAACCGTTCCATCGGTCATCGGGCCGTGCCGGGGTAGACCTTGGTGTGTCCGAAAGTGGCGTGGTAGGTCGGCCTACATGCCCGAACTCGTGTTCTTCCGCCGAGGGGAAGAGGTGCTTCGAATGACGCTGGGTGACGACCGCGTCATCCTGGGCCGCGGCGAGCGCTGCGACCTCGTCATTCCCGACCCGGAAGTCTCGCGTCAGCACGTCGCGCTCCACATGGAGGACGGTCGCTGCCTCCTCCAGGATCTCTCCGGCAAGGGCGCCGAGGTCGCCGGAAAGAAGGTCGAGTTCGCGGAGCTGCCCGACGGCGCCGACGTGGCCCTGGGGCAGTGGCGGGCGGTGTTCCGTCGCACCTCCGGCGGCTCCGACATCTCCACCGAGGTGGGCAACCGCACCGAGCTGCTCGCGCAGAGCGAAGCCCAGGACAGCCCCCGGCTGCCCGCCCAGCTGCGCATACGCACCCGGGAGCGGGAACAGACCCATCGACTGCAGAGCGACGTCTTCACCGTGGGCAAGGATGCCGGAAACGACTTCGTCGTGGAGGAGCGATTCGTCTCCGCGCGTCACCTGCGGGTGACGCGGCAGCACAACCGCTTCCAGGTGGTCGACCAGCACTCCACCAACGGCACCTGGATACACAGCATGCGGGTGTTCGAGGCGGAGGTGCCGTTCTTCACCACCCTGCGCGCCGGAGAGACCGAGTTCACGCTCGAGCCGCTCGACCGCGGAGAGGCGCCGGGCGCGGCCCACGGCCTCATCGGGACCGACCCCTCGGTCAAGAGCCTCATCGACCTCGTCGAGCGCGTGGCGCCCTCCAACGCGGCCATCGCCATCTTCGGAGAGTCGGGCACCGGCAAGGAGCTGGTGGCCCGGGCCGTCCACGCCCAGAGCAATCGGCAGCACGGCACCTTCATCCCCGTCAACTGCGCGGCCATCAGCAAGGAGCTCATCGAGAGCGAGCTGTTCGGCCACGAGAAGGGCTCCTTCACCGGCGCTGCGGGGGCGCGCAAGGGCGCCTTCGAAGAGGCCGACGGGGGCACGCTCTTCCTCGACGAGATCGGCGAGCTGCCGCTCGATCTCCAGGCCAAGCTCCTGCGCGCGCTGGAGAGCGGCGAGATCAAGCGCGTCGGCGCCAGCAAGCCGCTGCACGTCGACGCCCGCATCGTCGCGGCCACCAACCGCGACCTGCTGGCCATGGCCCGCGAAGGGAAGTTCCGCGAAGATCTCTACTACCGCCTCTGCGTCATCCCGCTGCACCTGCCGCCGCTCCGCTCGCGCCCCGGCGACATCCGCGCGCTGGTGGAGCACTTCGTGCGCATCTACGGCCCGCGCGGCCAACGGGTGCAGGTGACCCCCGCAGCGCTCAGCGCCCTCGAGGCCTGGCCCTGGCCCGGCAACATCCGCGAGCTGCGCAACGTCATGCATCGCGCGCTGCTGCTGCGCCGCGGTCCGCACGTCGACGCGAGCGACCTCCGCTTCGACACCGCGCAGGAAAAGTCCCGTGAGCGACAGCTCCCGGTCACCGCCAGCACCGCGCTGGAGCACACGCCCGGGATGTCGCTCGAGGCGCAGCTCTCCCGGGCCGAGCGGATGATCATCGAGAGCGCGCTCAAGCGCTTCTCGGGCAACAAGGAGCAGGCCGCGCGGGAGCTGAGCGTGTCCCGCTCCACCCTCTTCAAGCGCCTGCGAGAATGGGGGCTTACGGAGGAGTAGATCCCGCGGGGGGCCCGCGCGTTTGACGGAATATGTCAGCGCTCCCCCCGATGACCGAGGTCTACGAGAAGCACCGCCGCCGCGCCGTGGCCATCGCCCGGCGCATCCTCCGCGACGCCGACGAGGCCGAGGACGTGGTGCAAGACGTCTTCGCCCGGCTGCTCCACGCCGGCGTGCGCTTCGACGGCAAGGCCGCGTACACCACCTGGCTGCATCGCATCCTCATCAACTCCTCCATCAACTCGCTGCGCGCCAGGAAGCGCAGGAGCCGCCTGGAGAGCCCGCTGTCGGCCTGCGAAGATCCAGAGGCCACCGCGGTCGAACGCGAGCAACACGCGCTCGTGCTCGAGGGGCTCACCCACCTCTCCGAGCAGCACCGGACGGTGGTGACGCTCCGGGACCTCCGCGGCTACTCCTACCCGGAGATCGCCCGCCTGCTGGGGCTCCCCGAGGGCACGGTGAAGAGCGCGCTCAACCGCGGCCGCACCCGCCTGCTGGCCCACCTCGCAGAGGCCACCTGACGAGGCTCAGTCTTCCTTCGAGCCCACGAAGTGGTCCTGCTTGTCCTTGAACAGCACGTTGAAGGTGGTGAGCGAGCCGTAGCAGCGGGTGACGTACTGCTGGAGCTCCGCCTTCTCCACGTCGGTGAGCCCGGCGTGCGCGTTGAGCTTCTGCTCCAGCACCCGCAGGCGGTCTCGCACCATCACCACCTTGTGGAAGAGCGCGTCGATGGGCAGGTCCCTGGCCTGGAGCGAGGCGTCGCCGGGAATGAGGCGCACCGTGCCGCCCTCCCACTTGCCCGCCATGCTCACCTCCGCGAGGCCCGAGGCCTCGAGAAACAGCTCCATCAACTCTGCGCGCGTCATGGTGTCTCCTTCGAAATCGATGGGGGCGTCGGGGTTCGCTGGCGGGCGGCGGCGCAGCGGCGCGACCGGCGCCGTGGTGCGGGTCCGCGTGGCCGCCTCGGGGGCGGTCGCGGTGACCTCGCCTC
>CALNBU010000019.1 GCA_937875615.1 uncultured Archangium sp. | reverse complement strand
ACCCCAGGCCGGTGCAGACGACGCCTAGGGCCGCTCCCGCCAGCCAGGGGCGCAGGCCGATAGACTCCGTGGGCCACGTGGCCACCGCGAAGGGCAGCAGCACGTGCTGGCGGATGGGGGCGAAGGGGCTGCGCGCGGCCTCGTCGGGGTTGGCCCAGCCGTGGTGGAAGTAGAGCGCCGCGCCGTGGTCGATGAGGAAGAGCTGCTTGTGCCAGGAGAGCAGGTTGGGGTTCTTCGCGGTGCGGTCGACGTTCATGGTCAGCGCGTCGAAGGCCACCACGCGCGACGCCAGCGCGCCGGTGAGCGCGCCGGGCACCAGCGGGTCGAAGGTGATGCTCCCGGGCAGGTAGTCGAGGCCCACGTTGAGGCCCGAGGAGGCGTTGAGGAGGTCGCGAATCTCGTCGTGCGGCTCGTTGCGGCCGAAGCTGGGGTCGAGGTCCAGCAGCACCAGCTCCGGCACCGGCAGCTCCAGCGCGCGGCCCAGCGCGCCCACCACCAACTCCGCGACGAGCGCCTTGCGGCCCTGGCCCGCGCCGCGGAACTTGGCGACGTACAGGCCGTCGTCGGAGGCCTCCACGATGGCTGGCAGCGAGCCGCCTTCACGCAGCGGACGCACGTAGCGGGTGACGGTGAGCGTCTTCACGAAAGCGCTCCTTCTCCCAGAAAGCCTGGCGCCTCGCACGGCGAACGTCGCGCCCGGGCGGGGCGCTTCCCATTTGGCGCAAATTGAATTATGCGAATCAATCTCAATATTTGCCGAGACGTGGTGTGATGACTGACTGGTGGAATACGGCGCGCAGGTGCCGGCGGTGTGCGGCGAGCCTGTTGGTGCTGGGGCTGGTCGCGGCCGCGCAAGAAGCGGAGAAGGAATCGCCCACGACCGTGGTGACCGGCACCCGTCTGCCGCAGGAGAAGAAGGACTCCGCGGTGAGCATCGAGGTGGTGACCCGCCGGCAGATTCGCGAGAGCGGCGCCCGCGACGTGGTGGAGGCGCTGCAGGCGCGCCCCGGCGTGGAGCTGGTGCAGAACGTGGGCAACATCGCGCTGCGGATGCAGGGCCTGGGGCCGGAGTACAACGTGGTGTTGATTGACGGCCAGCGCACGGTGGGCCGGGTCAACGGCGGCGTCGACCTGAGCCGCCTCTCGGTCGAGAACATCGAGCAGATTGAAATCGTCAAGGGGCCCTCGTCGGTGCTGTGGGGCAGCGACGCGCTGGCGGGCACCGTGAACATCATCACCCGACGGCCCACCCGGCCGTTCGCCGGTGACGGCACCATCTCCTTCGGGACGCTGACCCAGTTTGACGTCCGCGCGGGCGCGGAGGCGAGCGGCGAGGGCTGGGGCCTGTCGGCCAACGCCGGTTACCGTCACCGCGACGCCTATGACTGGGACCCCTCGACGCCGGCCACCAGCGGCAGCTCGCTCGACCAGGTGCAGGGCTCGCTGCGCGCCACCGTGGGGGCGCACGACGACTCCGGGCCGCGGGGCGGCGCGCGGGTGGCCTTCACCCGCCGCGCTCAGCTGGGCGTCGACTCCAGTGGCACCGGGGCGGTCATCGACCGGCGCACGCGCGACAACATCCTGGAGGCGCAGCTCGACGGCCGCATCCCCGTGGCGCGCGGCGGCCTGGGGCTGACCCTGAGCGGCAGCGTCTTCGACCGCCGCTACATCCTCGACCAGCGCAACAGCAGCGCGCTCGACGACGTGCAGGACACGCTCGACCTCAACGCGCAGCTCGACGCGCAGTTCGACCAGCGCCTGGGCGACACCAACGTGGCGGTGGTGGGCGGACAGTTCCTCTACGAGCGCCTGGCGACGCCGCGGCTCAACAGCAGCTCGGGGCACCGGGTGCGCGGGGCGCTGTTTCTTCAGGACACCTGGAGCCCGCTCGCGGCGCTGTCGGCGGTGGGCGGCGTGCGCCTCGACCTCGACTCGGGCTTCGGCGCGGCGGTGACGCCCCGGCTCTCGGTGCGCGCGGTGCCGCACTCCACCCTGACGGTGCGGGCCAGCGTGGGCCTCGGCTTCCGTGCGCCGAGCTTCCAGGAGCTGCTGCTCGACTTCGAGAACCCCTCGGTGGGCTACGTGGTGCTGGGCAACCCCGACCTCAAGCCCGAGCGCTCCTTCGGCGCGCACGTCGGTCTGGAGTGGACGCCCACGCGGCTGTGGCTGGTGACGCTCGACGGCTTCTGGAACGAGCTGTGGGACATGATTGGCTACACCAGCTCCAGCCAGAATGAGGTGCTGCGCTACCAGTACATCAACGTGGCCCGCGCCCGCTCCCGCGGCATGGAGCTCTCGGCGGGCGTCACGCCGCTGCCCGGGCTCTCGGTGCTCGGCGGCTACACGCTGACCGACGCGCGCAACCTCACCGAGGACCGCCCGCTGGAGGCGCAGGGCGCGCACCGCTGGTTCGGCCAGGTGCGCTACCGCAACCGGCAGTGGGGCTTCACCGCGCAGCTGCGCTTCTCGGTCACCGGGCAGCGGCCCTTCACCACCGACACCGGCACCAGCTGGTCGCAGCCCTTCGGGATGCTCGACGCCCGCCTCGGGAAGTCCATCAACCCGCACCTCGAGGTGTTCCTCGCCGGCGCCAACCTGCTCAACGCGGGCGACGCGCAGTTCCTCCCCATCGCGCCGCGCACGGTGTTCGCGGGTCTCACGGTGCACGACTGATGCGACGCTGTCTGGCTGGTCTCCTGCTGGCGCTCACGGCGTGCGAGCCTCCGCTCCCCGACCCCTGGCCGCCCGTCGCCCCTGAAGAGAACGACGCTGGCGTGACGCGGGTGCGGGTGGTGGCCGACGGCGCTGGCTTCCTCGCCACCGTCAACGCTACCGACACCCGCCTGTGGGTCGGGCTCGACCTCGACGCCGCGAGCGAGGCGTCCTTCGAGCCGCCGGCGTGGGACCTCGCCTTCAACCGCTTTCATGTCCGCGCCCGCGGAGGGGCGAGCGGCGACGGCGGGGTGATGGTGGCGATTCTCAAGGACGTCACCTTCGAGGCGGTCACCGTGGCGCCGGTCGACGGCTACCTCGAAGACCTGCCCGACGGCCCGGACGACAACACCGACCTCGACACCGTGTTCGAGGTGCCGGAGCCCTGGTACATGTACGAGCTGTCGACGCACATCCTCACGCCGCAGCCTTGGGTGTACGTCGTGAAGTCGGACCAGCAGGCCACCTTCAAGGTACGCCTCGACGGCTACTACGACGGCGCCGGCACGCCGGCGGTGCTCTCGGTGCGGTTTGCCCGTCTTTCAGACTGACATTCATTCGCAGAATCAAATATGGGCGGGTCGATGAAGACCTGGACCCTGTTGTCAGCGGTGGTGGTGTGTGTGGGCTGCGCAGCCACGTCGAGCGTGCATCAGACGCGGCAGACCACGCTCGGGAGCGGCGTGCTCCGCGACGTCATGCCCTGCGGCGTGGAGGAAGGCCTCGAGTGCGACCGCCGCGCGATTCTGGCCATGGCGGGCAGCTACCGGGTGCACTTCCACTTCGAGGAGACGGTGCTGCTGCAGCCGGGCTATTCGCCGCGGCCGACGAAGGACAGCGACGCCACCGAGCTGGTGCTGGTGGTGAGCGACGAGCCGCAGCGCATCGAGCTGCAGCACATCCTCATGGGCGGGCCGCACATCATCAAGCACTGGCGCCAGGTGTGGGAATACGAGGCGCCGACGCACTTCGTCTTCGCCGGTGACCAGCGCTTCGAACCGAAGGCGCGGACCGAAGAGGAGCGCCGCGGCACCTGGACCCAGTCGGTCTACGAGGTGAGCGACGCGCCCCGCTACGCCGGGCTGGGGAAGTGGAACCACCGCTACGGGGTGTCGACCTGGACCTCGGAGCGCACCTGGCGGCCGCTCCCGCGCCGCGAGTACACCACGCGCTCCGACTACCAGCTCCTCAACGTCGAGAACCGGCACACGGTGACGCCGCTGGGGTGGACCCACGAGCAGGACAACACCAAGGTCATCCGCAGCGAGGGAGCGCGGGACCTCCCGCTGGTGCGTGAGTTCGGCTTCAACGAGTACGTGCGCATTGCGGACCCGCTCCCGAAGGTGCAGTCGTACTGGGAGCAGACGGCGCCGTTCTGGGCCGCGGTGCGCGCGCGCTGGCAGGCGCGCCTCTCTGCGGGGCCGGTGAAGCTGAGCTACCCGGTCAACGAAGAGAAGAAGGTGCTGGAGGTGCTGCTGCGCGCCGAGCTGTTCCGCAAGAGCCCGGACCTGGAGGCCACCAACACCTGGCTCGACGAGATGTTCGCAGGCGCGGTGGTGAGCGAGACCCCGGCCGACGTCCCCTGAGTCCAATCGGACTGGATGGGTGACGTTGACTCTCATATGCAAAATTGAAAAGAGAGGGGCATGAAACAACTGCTCCCCTTGTTGACGTTGTCGTTCCTGTTCGGTGCGTGTGACCCCGTCGAAGAAGTCCCCGACGCCAGCGCCGATGCCGGCGCGCTCCCCTCGCAGTGCAGCACCACCATCACCGCGGAGAACGCGGGCTCGTACGTCGAGCTGTGTCAGACCGCGGGACAGGTGCAGCACGTGCGCATCGAAGGGCTCGCGGTGCCGCGGAGCCACGCCGCGGCGCACCTGGCGCTGGGGACCTCGGAGGCGCCCGCCTCTGCGCAGGCGCCGCTCGCCGCCGGAGAGCTGGGCGTGCTGTTCTACGGCGGCGGCCAGCCGCAGCCTCCGCCCCAGTTCGGCTTCAGCTTCGGGGAGACCTCGACGTACTTGAGCGACGACTTCTCGTTCATCGCCGACACCTTCACCGCCTGTCTCGACCTGCACAAGGGCAGCGCCACCACGCCGCCGTACGCGGTGCTGTGGGTCGATGGTCAGAAGGGGGCCAATTGCGCTGACTGGAGCGCGCTGACGCTCGAGAGCGCATTTGGCAGCGAGCTGTACTGGAACGGGCCGGGCGAGGTGAAAGACGCGCCGGTCCGTTGGTACCAGGCGGCGGCGGTGACCTCCTTGCCGGCCATCACCCTCTTCGACAGCACGGCGTTGTCGGCGGCCACCATCGCCGCCAACCTGCCGCCGCGCGACGCGGGCACGGAGACCGACGCTGGCACGGAGACCGACGCGGGCACGGAGACCGACGCAGGCACGGAGGCCGACGCAGGCACGGAGACCGACGCGGGCACGGAGGCCGACGCAGGCACGGAGGCCGACGCAGGCACGGAGGCCGACGCAGGCACGGAGGCCGACGCTGGCACGGAGACCGACGCAGGCGTGGTGAGCACCTGCGCGACGGCGCACGACAGCACCAACACCTGGCAGTCGTTGTGCGTGCCCTCGACTGGCGCGGGCCGTCACTTCCGCATCGAGGGCGCCCAGGGGCTGGCCAACAACGGCTACCTCTACCTGCTCGTCGGTGAGGCCGGGACGCCCTCGGGCGCGCCGGCCATCGGCGAAGGAAAGCTCATCGTGACGCTGGGCCGCTCCAGCATGGGCGCGTCGTGGACCTGGTTCCGTTTCGGCGGCGACGCGGCCGACAGCACCACGCAGTTCCAGTACCAGACCGACGTGCCCGCGCCGCTGTACGTGGGTGGTCCTTCGACGGTGTGCTTCGACGTGTACGCGACGGGCAACGTGGGGCTGCGCTTCTGGGCCACCGGAGCGGGGGGCGCCAACTGCGACGACCTGTCGACGTTGACGGCGGCGAACGCGCTGTATGACAGCTCGACCAGCGCGGCGGACACCTTCTGGGACGCGCCGCTCGCCACCGGCGACGCCTACGTGCGGGCCAGCAACACCTCGTTCGTCACCTTCAGCAGGGTGACGGTGCGCTCGGCGACCGCGCTCTAAGACGCTGCGGCAGTGAAGCGGGCCTCCCGACGCGTCGTCGGGGGGCCCGTCTGCTTTACATCATGGCCGCGCCGGGCATCTCACCCACCGGCTTGATGAGCACCTCGCGGGGCTTGGCGCCGTCGGCCGCGCCCACCAGCCCCTCGCGCTCCATGCGCTCGATCATCCGCGCCGAGCGGTTGTAGCCGATGCGCATCTTGCGCTGCAGAATCGAGATGGAGACGGTGCGCATCTCGCTGACGATGGCGATGGCCTGGTCGTAGAGCTCGTCGTGCAGCTCGTCTTCTTCGCCGGCGCCGCCCTCGTTCTCGTCGTCGCGCGGCTTGAGGATGCTCTCGTCGTACACCGGCTTGGCCTGGGCCTTGAGGTGGTCGACGACCTTCTTGATTTCCTCTTCCGAGACGTAGCAGCCGTGCGCCCGCTGCAGGTGCGCGGAGTTGGGCGGCATCACCAGCATGTCGCCGTTGCCCAGCAGCGCCTCGGCGCCCACCGTGCCGATGATGGTCATGGAGTCGGGCTTGCTGCGCAGCATGAAGGAGATGCGGGTGGGGAAGTTGGCCTTGATGACGCCGGTCACCACGTCGGTCGACGGGCGCTGGGTGGCCAACATCAGGTGGATGCCGGCGGCGCGCGCCTTCTGCGCGATGCGGGCGATGGAAGTCTCGACCTCCTTGGCCGCCACCATCATCAGGTCGGCGAACTCGTCGACGATGACCACGATGTACGGCAGCTTCTTGCGCTCCTCGGCCTGGGCCTCCGGCAGCGCGGCGCCGGCGGTGTCCACCTCGGGCGGCGCCTCCTGCTCCGACAGCTCGGGGTCGACGCGGATTTCGCCCTCGTTCTCGATGGCCTCGGCCGCCAGCACCTGCTCGCGCGGGTCCTCCAGCGCCTCGTGCGGCGCGGCGACGCCCAATTCGAAGGCCGCGGTCGGCGCGTCGGCCTGCGCCTCGGCGCTCGAAGCCGGGTCGGCCACGTCGACGATGAGCATGCGGCGCTTCTTCCTGGGCGGCTCGTCGACAACTTCCTCCTGAGGCGGGAGCGGCTCGGCGGAGGCCGGCTCCGCCGGGGCGTCTGGCGCGGCGGCCTTCGCTGCGGGCTTGATGACCGAGGGCCGCACGTCCACCACCTGCTTCGAGGCGGCGCGCTGTCGCTGCTCCTCTTCGATGAGGGCGTTGTAGCCGGCGACGTTGCGCACCCCGGCCTCCGAGAGGAGCTTGTAGCGGCGCTCCATCTCGTCGACGGCCCACTGCAGGGCGATGGCGGCCTTTCGGGAGTCCGTCACCACCGGGAGCAGCAGGTGGGGAATGCCCTCGTACACCGAGAGCTCCAGCATCTTGGGGTCGACCATGATGAAGCGCACCTCCTCGGGGGTGCTCTTCAGCAGCATGGACATGATCATCGCGTTGACGCCCACCGACTTGCCGGAGCCGGTGGTGCCGGCGATGAGCAGGTGTGGAGCCTTGGCGAGGTCGAGGATGTACGGCATGCCCTCGATGTCCTTGCCGATGCACATGGTGAGGCGCGACTGCGACTTCTGGAAGGCGTCCTGCTCGGCGATCTCCTTGAGGAAGACCATCTCGCGGTCGCGGTTGGGCACCTCCACGCCCACCACGCCCTTGCCCGGAATCGGCGCCACGATGCGCACCCGCAGGGCCTCCATGGCCATGGCCAGGTCATCGGAGAGGCCGGCGATGCGCGAGATCTTCACGCCCGGTGCGGGCTTGAACTCGTACATGGTCACCACCGGGCCCGGGCGGATCTCCACCACCTCGCCCTCGATGGCGAAGTCCTTGAGCTTGGCGGTGAGCTTCGAGGCCGTCTCCAGGTAGACGCTCTTGTCCACCTGCGCGCGCTGCGTGTTCCGCACCGCGAGGAGGTCGACGGGTGGCACCGTGAAGCCGCTGTGGCCGTCGCTGAAGAGGAAGTCCTCCTTCGGCTCCTTCCTGGTGGGCCTGGGCGGGGCCTTGGGCTCGACGATGAGCGGCGTGCGCGCCAGCGCGGAGGGGGGCGCGATGACCACCTCCGGCTCCACCGGTGCGGGCTGGCTGACGGCGGCCGGAGCCTCGACGGGCGCTGCGGTGGGGGCCTCCACGATGTTCGGCTGCCGGCGAGGCGGGGGCACCGACTGCAAGAGCTCCGAAGACAGCACCGGCGCCGAGGGCGGCGGGGCCAGCGCCGTGGCCCAGGCGGGGTCGCCGTTCAT
>CALNBU010000018.1 GCA_937875615.1 uncultured Archangium sp. | reverse complement strand
CTCAGGCCAGGCCGTAGTCGCCGCCGCCGAGCGCCAGCCGAATCAGGTGTCGATACATCAGCGCGCGGAGCGCCTCTCGCCGCTCGCTCGTCAGGCGGTGCGCCTGCTTCTCGAGGATGCGCTCGTGGACGGCAATCAACCGGCGCAGCTGGCTCCCGCCGCTCCCCTCCACCACGGTCTTCACCATCAGCGGCTCCGGCAGGTACGCGAAGCCGTAGTCGGCCGCGGCGAGCCTGACGAAGAAGTCGACGTCCTCCGCGGCGAGCGTCTCGTCGAACCCGCCGATGGCGTCGTGGGCGCTGCGCCGGAACATCATCGAGGGCGCCACCACCCGCACCCGCTGCGTCAACACGTCGTCGAAGCAGCGCCCGACCGCCGGGAGGTACGAGCCGGAGATGTCCTCGAGTGGCGCGCCGTTCTGGTAGTCGAGGAACGCGCTCGTGTGCACCAGCGCGACGGAGTCATCGGACGAGGCGAAGACCTCGACCTGCCGCCGCAGCTTGTCCGGGAGGAAGTAGTCGTCGGAGGCCACCGCCGCCACCAGCTCGCCGCTGGACATGGCGATGCCGCGGTTGAGCGTCTTGCAGACCCCCTGGTTCGCCTGCGTCACCGCCACGAAGGGCCGGCTGCTCCGCGCCCGCACCGACTCGATGACCGCCCAGGTGTCGTCCTTCGAGCCGTCATCGATGACGATGAGCTCCACGTTCTCGTACGTCTGGGACAGGACGCTCTCGATGCCCCGCGCGATGTACCGGCCATGGTTGTACGCGGGCATCACCACGCTCACGAGCGGGCTCTTCTTCACTGAAGCCTCCTGTATCGATCGACCAGCGCCCGGCCTCCGGCGCCACCCAGGAACACGCCGGCGGCCGCCAGCGCGCCGACGACCCACCCCAGCGGGTGCGCGTCGGCCACCACCACCACCACCAGCACCGCGCCGGCCAGCGCGAGGCCCTTGAGCACGACGCCCACGCCCAGGACCGCCTGGGTGGTGCTCCGCAGGAGCCGCCGCGCCAGCGGGAGGTACGCCGCGTAGGCCACGACCTGCGCGACGCCGACGCCCAGCAGCCCGAGGGGCTCAATCAACGCCAGCGACACGCTCCCCAGGATGACGGCCGCGGAGACGTCGGCGATGACGAAGGCCCGCACCTCGTTCCGGTAGAGCAACGGCCCCGCCGCCACCCAACCCAGCAGTCGGAAGACGTCGCCTACCACCAGGAGGCCCAACAACCCCGACGCCGGGTGAAAGTCACTCGAATAGATGACCGGGAGCACCACGCCGCGCAGCGCGGCGAACGCCAGCAGGACCGGCGCGCCGAACCCGAGCAGGAAGCGCGCGGCGGCGTCGACCTCGCCCTGCAGCGCCGCCGCGTTCTCCGCCGCCGCGAAGCGGGGAAAGAAGTACGCGGACAGGCCGGTGGTCAGCGTGCCCACCAGCAGCGAGTCCATGGACCAGGCCGCCTGGAACAGGCCGTTGAGCTCGTGGCCGCCCCGGCGGAGCAACCCGTAGCGGATGGCGCTCAGCGCGAGCTGCAGCACCAGACCCGACGCCAGCGAGGCCCCGCCGAAGCGGACGGCGGACCTCGCGAAGGACACGTCGACCGAGGCCGCCGGGCTCCACCTGCCCGGGCTGATGGACGCGCGCGCCAACCGCATCGCCACCCCGCCCACCAGCAGCGCGGCCACCAGCAGCCCGGCGAACAGGCCCGGGAGCCCCCACAGCACGACGCCGGCGACCGCGAACGACGCCGCCAGGATGGCGTTCAAGGAGGTCGCGAAGTACCCGCGCTTGAAGTCGCCGTGCACCACCAGCGACTGGGTGTAGACGCCGAGCATGGCGGTGGCGACGGCCGCCGAGCCCGCCAACGCGGCCGGGGCCGAGACCTGCGCGGCCGGCACCGACAACAACCACGGCGCCAGCAGCACCACCGCCACCGCGGCCAGGGCGGTGAAGACGACGGTGGTCATCGCCGACTGGCGCGCGCTCTCCCGGTAGACCTCCGCGCCGCCGCGCGCTCGCGCGTCGACCAGGCGCCGGGTGAGCGCCGCGCCCGTGAGCGCGGTCGTGGGCACCGAGAGCAATGCGATGAGCTGTTGAATCTCCGCGACCAGCCCGACCCCGGCCACCCCCAGCACCACCGCCGAGGCCTTCGCGCGGACGAGCGCCGAGACCGCGGTCACGCCCGTGGCCACGGCGCCCAGCACCGTGGCGCTCGCCAGCGAGCCCTTCTCCACCTTCAGGGCAGTCACGGGTCCTGTCGGACGGCCGCGAGGAACGCGTCGTAGTCGCGGAAGTAATCCGCCTCGTCGTAGCGGTGCGAGGCCATCACCGCGCACACCGCCCCCGAAGAGAAGTCCACCAGCTCCCGCCAAATCAACTTCGGCAGGTAGAGCCCGATGTAGCTGCGGTTGAGGGTGACCGTCTTCCGCGCCCGGCCATCGTCCAGCACCACCGCGAAGCTGCCCGACATGGCCACGATGAGCTGCTGGAGCTCGCGGTGCGCGTGGCCGCCGCGGGACTCCCCGCCGGGCACGTCGTAGAGGTAGTAGACGCGCGCGATGTCGAAGGGCACGTGGCTCCTGCCCTCGATGAAGGTCAGGTTGCCGCGCGGGTCGGAAATCTTCGGCAGCTCCACCAACCGACAGTCGTCGAGGCTCACGTGCGCACCCTCGCAGGCATCCCCATCACCGTCGTCCCCGCGGGGACCTCGCGCGTCACCACCGCGCC
>CALNBU010000017.1 GCA_937875615.1 uncultured Archangium sp. | reverse complement strand
GCGAGGCCTGCGCCGGCCCCTGGGAGTGCGTCACCGGCCTCTGCGACCAGGGCCAGTGCGTGGGGTGCGTGGACAGCTCGCCCTGACTCACGGCGCCGCGGTCTGCCGGTCGAGGCGCCCGGCCTCCTGCTGCAGCCGCGCCGTCACCGCGCCGTCGCGGTCGACGTGCAGCGAGCCACCTTGCCCGGGCGTCAGCGGAGGCCCGGAGCCCCAGTTGGCGTTCAACACCTCCAGGCGACGCGCGCGGGCCAGCGCCTGCAGCAGCGCCGGGCGGGTGTCATCGGGGTCGACCCACGCGCTGGAGAACAGCAGCAGCTGGGCGTCGTCGGGCTCGCCGGGGAGAAAGTGGAGGTCGAAGCAGAGCGCGACGGTGAGCGCCACGCCGCGCCAGCGCACCGTGGGGCACCAGCGCTCGCCGGCGCTGGCCCAGGTCTCCGGGTACCACGGGTGGTGCTTGCGGTAGTGCAGCAGCGTCGCTCCGTCGGGCGTCACCCCCACCAGGCTGTTGAAGCAGCGCGGGCCCTCGCGCTCGATGACCGGGCCCACCAGCAGGCAGTCGAAGCGGCGCGCCAGCGAGGCGTAGGCCGCGTGGGTGGGACCGGAGAGCGGCTCGGCGAAGGGGCTCAGGTCGAAGTCGCCGTCCGGCGAGACGTAGCCGGTGAGCGCCGCCTCCGGCAGCAGCGCCAGGTCGGTCTTCGGTCCGCGAGCCAGCAGCGCCTCCGTCAGGCGGAGCTGCGCGTCGGGCTGGTTCCAGCGTGCGGGGAGCTGCAGCGCCGTCATCTGCACGCGGTCACCCTACACCGGTCGAAAGGTGCAGCCCGCCCTTGCGGCCCCTGCCCGGAGTCTGGCTTATTGGGCGCCGTCTGTTTCTCTCTTCAAGGAGTCCCCACATGAAGCGCTTTCTTCTGGCCGTCGCCCTCGTCACCGCCCCCGCGGCGCTCGCCGGAGGCGAGGAGTGTCACGGCGGTGCGCAGGCCGCCGCCGCCGTCAACAAGGTGACGGTCAAGCAGGTCGCCGAGTGGGCGAAGACGAAGGCCGTGACCGCGGTCGACGCCAACGGCAAAGAGGTGCGCGAGAAGTACGGCGTCATCCCCGGGGCGGTGCTGCTCAGCTCGTCGGGTCAGTTCGACGTCAAGGAGCTGCCTTCGGACAAGGCCTCGCGGTTGGTCTTCTACTGCTTCGACGACCGGTGCACCGCCTCCGAGTCCGCCGCCCAGCGCGCCCAGGCGCACGGCTACATCAACGTCTCGGTGCTGCCCGGCGGCATCACCGCGTGGATTGACGGCGGCCAGCCGAAGGAGCGCCCGCGCAGCTGAAAGCCGGGTTCTCCCGTCGCACCACAGACGCCAGCGAGACCAGGCTTCTGGTCCGCTGGCGTCTTTCGTTTCAGGGCGCGGCGCGCAACGTCAGCAGCGTCACCTCGCCCCGCGGCCCGAGCCGGAAGGGAGGGCCCCAGTAGCCGGTGCCGTTGCTGGTGTAGGTGGGCACGCCGGACAAGGTGGCGAAGCCGCCGATGACCGGCTGCTGCAGGCGCACGAAGAACATGAAGGGGAACATCTGCCCGCCGTGGGTGTGGCCGGAGAGCATCAGCGCCACCCGGGCGGCGGCGGCGCGCGCGGCGAAGCGGGGCTGATGCGCGAGGAGGACGCGCGGGACGTCCGGGGGCGCGTGGGCGAAGGTCGCCTCGACGTCGGGCGCGTGAGAGGCCGCGAAGCGCGCGCCCTCCACGTCGGTGACGCCGCCCACCACCAGCCCGCCGTCGGCCACCACCCGGTGCTCGTTGTGCAGCACGGTGAAGCCCAGGCGCCGGCCCTCGGCCTCCCAGGCGGCGCCGCCGTGGTAGTACTCGTGGTTGCCCGTCACGTAGTACACGCCGTGCTTCGCCCGCAGTTCGCCCAGCGGCGCCACCTCGTCGCGCAGCTTCTGGGGCGTGCCGTCGACGAGGTCTCCGGTGATGGCGATGAGGTCGGGGTCGAGCCCGTTGGCGTGTCGGGTCACCTGCTGCGCGAAGCCGCGGCCCAGGGTCTCGCCGATGTGCACGTCCGAGAGCTGCACGATGCGGAAGCCGTTCAGCGCCGGCGCCAGGCCGGGGATGTCGATGGTGATGCGGCGGGTCTGGGGGCGGCTCGACACGTAGAAGGCCCACAGCAGCGCCGGCGCGGCGAGCAGCACCACCAGCACCGCGCGGGTGCTGCCCCACGCCGGGTCGACGGTGGTGAAGCGAGCGGCCACCGCCAGGCCGAGGTCGCTCAGGGCGACGAGCGTCAACAGCAACCCGAAGGTGCCCATCCACACGAAGCCCAGCCATTGCAGCAGCCGCGCCGCGGGCCGCGGCAGGAGCCGTCCGCCCACGAAGCCTCCGAGCAGCGCGGCCAGCAGGCCCCACAGCGTCACCCAGGCCACGGTGGCGAAGGGCTCGGGCAGGGCGGCGTCGCGAATCAGCCGCGCGCCGAGGTACCAATGCAGCCCGGCCACCAGCGACAGCGCGACGCCCAGCAGCACCACGCCGCGCGCGAAGAGCAGTATGGGGATGTCCTTGAGGGTGGCGTCGCGGGTCTCGTCGCTCATGGGGTGACGCGCACCGTAATCATCCGGCGGGCGACATGCTCGCCGCCTTCAAGCTTCTTCAAGCTTCGGTCGCCCGCTTCGCCGCCAACCGGCCGAAGCGACTGGCTTCTCCGACGCGCGCCGCCGGGAGCCGGACTTGCTCGCGTCGTCGCCTGTGCGAGGGTGCCGCCATGAGCTTGTTCCAGGAGTGCGCGAGTCTCTTCATCGTGGGGTTCCCCGGCGTCGCGCCCGACGACGAGGTGAAGCGACTCATCGACGACGGCGTGGGCGGCGTCATCCTCTTCAAGCGCAACGTGGAGTCGGCCGGGCAGGTGGCGGAGCTGGTGCGGACGCTGAAGGCGCACGCCGGGCGCCCGCTCATCGCCTCGGTGGACCAGGAGGGTGGTCGCGTGGCGCGGCTGCGCGGCGCGCCCTTCACCGCGCTGCCTCCCATGCGGCAGCTGGGCCTCACCGGCGACGCGGCGCTGGTGGAGCGCGCCGGGCGCCTGCTGGCGCTGGAGGTGCGGGCGCTGGGCTTCGACCTCGACTTCGCGCCGGTGGTGGACGTGGACACCAACCCGGCCAACCCGGTCATCGGTGACCGCTCGTTCCACCGCGCGGCGCAGGAGGTGGCCCGCCTGGGGGTGGCGCTGGCGCAGGGGCTGGAGGCTGGCGGCGTGGCCTCGTGCGCGAAGCACTTCCCCGGCCACGGGGACACCTCTCAGGACTCCCACCACGACCTGCCGTCGTTGCCCCACACGCTGGAGCGGCTGCGCGAGGTGGAGCTGCTGCCCTTCGCGGCCTACGCGCGCGCGCAGCTGGCGTCGGTGATGACGGCGCACGTCATCTTCGAGGCGGTGGACCCGGAGCGGCCGGCCACCATGAGCGCCCGGGTGATGGACGGCGTGCTGCGCCGGGAGCTCGGCTTCGGGGGCGTGGTGGTGAGCGATGATCTGGAGATGAAGGCCATCGCGGCGCACTTCCCGGTGCAGCGCGCGGTGGTGGAGGGCTTCAAGGCCGGCGTCGACGCCTTCCTGGTGTGTCACCGGGCCGACGTGCAGCGCGAGGCCATCGGGGCGCTGGTGCAGGCGGTGGAGCAGGGGGAGGTCTCGCGCGAGCGCCTCGCCGAGGCCCGGGCGCGGGTCGCCGCGCTCAGCCGCCGCTTCGTGCGCGGACCGGAAGACCTGCTGGGCACGCTGGGGACGCCGGCCCACGAGGCGCTGCGCGCCGGGTTGTCGGCGGACACCTTCGTGGGGAGAGACCCCACCGAGGTCTGAGGCTCACTCGCCCAGGTAGGCCTTGCGGATTTCTTCGCTGGCGGCGAGGGCGGCGCCGGTGCCCTCCATCGCAATCTCGCCGGTCTCGAGCACGTAGGCCCACTGCGCCAGCCCCAGGGCGAGGTGCGCGTTCTGCTCCACCAGCAGAATCGAGACGCCCTGGGCGTTCACCTCGCGCAGGATTCGGAAGATGGTCTGCGTCACCTGCGGCGCCAGGCCCAGCGAGGGCTCGTCGAGCAGCAGCAGCGTCGGCCGCGACATCAGCGCCCGCGCGATGGCCAGCATCTGCTGCTCGCCGCCCGAGAGCGTGCCGGCGAGCTGGGCGCGCCGCTCTTCGAGCCGGGGAAAATAGCCGAAGCACTGGCGCCGGTCGGCGGCGATGCCGTCGCGGTCGCGCCGGAGGTAGGCGCCGAGCTCGAGGTTCTCGAGCACCGTCAGGTTGGGGAAGATGCCGCGGCCCTCGGGCGCGTGGGCCAGGCCCTTCGGCACCAGCTGGTTCGACTTGAGGCCGACCAGGTTCTCGCCCCGGAGGGTGATGGTGCCGCCCGTCGGCTTCACCATGCCGGAGACCGCGCGCAGGGTGCTGGTCTTGCCGGCCCCGTTGGCGCCGATGAGCGCCACCGCCTCGCCCTTGCCCACCGAGAGCGAGACGCCCTTGAGGGCCTTGATGGCGCCGTAGCCGACGTGCAGGTCCTTCACCGTCAGCCACGGCTCGCGGGGCGGGCGCTCACCCAGTCGCGTGACCTCAGCCATGGGCCGGCGCCTCTCCGAGGTAGGCCTCGATGACCTTCGCGTCGGCGCGCACCGCCGCCGGCGCCCCGTGCGCGATGGTCTCACCGTGGTCCAGCACGGTGAGCTTCTCGCAGATGCCCATCACCAGCTTCATGTCGTGCTCGATGACCAGGATGCCCAGCTCGAAGCGGGCGCGCAGCTCGCGGATGAGCACCATCAGGTCGGCCTTTTCGCGGGTGTTCATCCCCGCCGCGGGCTCGTCCAGCAGCAGCACCCCGGGGCTGGTCCCCAGCGCGCGGGCAATCTCCAGCCGCCTCTGCTCACCATAGGGGAGATTCTTCGCGTCTTCGTCGG
The DNA here is from genome assembly GCA_937875615.1 of uncultured Archangium sp. Taxonomy (GTDB): domain Bacteria; phylum Myxococcota; class Myxococcia; order Myxococcales; family Myxococcaceae; genus Archangium_A. The sequence continues at coordinate 2,434 of CALNBU010000017.1, read as the reverse complement.
CGCGGTGCGAGAGGCCCATCACCTCCAGCAGCTCCCGCGCGCGGGCCTCGAGCTGCGCTTCTTCCTTCAGGAAGCCGCCGCTGCGCAGCATCGACGCCGCCCAGCCGGAGGTGGAGCGGATGGCGACGCGCACGTTGTCGAGCGCCGTCATCTCCTTGAAGAGGCGGATGTTCTGGAAGGTGCGCGCCAGGCCCAGGCGGTTGATGCGATGCGGGCGCTGGCCATTGATGCGCGCGCCGCCCACCCGCACCTCGCCGCTGGTGGGGAGGTACACGCCGGTCAGCACGTTGAAGGCGGTGGTCTTCCCGGCGCCGTTGGGGCCGATGAGGCCCTGCAGGTCGCCCTTGCGGACCTCGAGGTTGAAGTCGGTCAACGCGGTGAGGCCCCCGAAGCGGATGGTGACCCCGGAGGCCTGGAGCAGCGCGTCGCTCAAGGCGCCACGCTCCGCTTCTTCTTGAAGAGGTCCCACAGCTCGTGCGTGCCGAAGAGGCCCTGCGGCCGGGTGAGCATCAGCACCACCAGCAGCAGACCGAAGAGCGGCTTGCGCAGCTGGTCGATGCTCTGGGACAGCGTCGCGTTGTCGCCGCCCACCACCTGGAACACGGCGCGCATGCCCTCGGGGAGCAGGGTGAGGAACATCGCGGCCACCACCGCGCCGGTGGTGCTGCCCAGCCCGCCGGCCACCACCATCACCACCACCTCCATGGACTTCACGAAGCTGAAGGAGTCGCCGGGCGTGATGATGCTCTGGAAGTGCGCGAAGAGCGCGCCGGCCACGCCCGCGAAGAAGCTGGAGATGACGAAGGCGCGCACCTTGTACCCCGTGGTGTCGACGCCCATGGCCTCGGCGGCGACCTCGTCTTCGCGGATGGCCACCAGGCTCCGCCCGTGCCCGGAGGCCAGCAGGCGCCGCGAGAAGAGCACCACCAGGAAGACGGTGAACCACACCGCGAAGAACGTGGTGTGCTGCGGCGTGCCCGACAGGCCCAGCGCGCCGCCCAGCGCCGGCGTGTTGCGCACCACCACCAGGATGATTTCTCCGAAGCCCAGGGTGACGATGGCCAGGTAGTCGCCCTTGAGCCGCAGCGAGGGCAGGCCCACCACGAAGCCGAAGAGGGCCGCCATGCCGCCGCCGGCCAGCAGCGAGACGACGAAGAAGAGCTGGTTGCCCACGCTCTCGGGCAGCGCGGAGACGTGGTACTCGTGCAGCCACAGCGAGAGGAAGGCGCTGGTGTACGCGCCCACGGCCATGAAGCCCGCGTGCCCGATGCTGAACTGCCCGGTGAGTCCGTTGACGATGTTGAGGCTGACCGCCAGCACCACGTTCACGCCCACCAGCAGCGCGAGGTAGGTGAAGTACGGGCTGTCAGCGGTGAGCGCCTGCAGCAGGGCCAGCGCGGCGACAGCGATGGCGATGGGGGCGAAGGACTTCACGTGAAAGGGTGGGATTTCTACCACCTCGGGCGAGGGAGGGCGGCGCAAAAACCACCTCTCGGCGGTAGGGTCTCCTCGTGGCGCTGCGTGGCGTGAAGCGGTGGTGGCTCGCCCGGAAGGCGCAGGCGCGGCTTGAGGCCGGTGACGTGGCGGGCGCGCGCGCGCTGGCCGCCGCGGACCCGGTGGTGTTGCGACGGTTGGCTGACGGGTTGCTCGACCGGGGGGAGCTCGAGGCGAGTCGGGCGCTGCTCGCGCTGGAGGGTGGCTCCATGCTCGAGGTCATCCTCCAGGCGTCGCCCGCCCCGGAGGAGAGCGGGAAGCTGCTCGAGGCGGCGGCCGCGGAGCCCGCGCCCTCGGGGCCGGCCGCGCTGCAGCTCGCGGCGTCGCTGCAGGCGCACGGGCTCCACGACGCGGCGGCCACGATGCTGGAGCGCGCGGCGCAGGCCGGGACCGACTGGTCGGTGGTGCGGGCGGCGCTGGAGGCGCTGCTGGAGCGTCAGGCCTGGCAGCGCGCGTGGCCGCTCATCGACGCGGGGCTGCAGACCATGCGACGGGAGAACCTCCGGGGGACACCGGAGCACGAGTTCCTCCTGCGCGCGCACCAACTGGCGCTGGGGCACCTGGCCGACGCAGAGACCGTCACCGTCGACCTGCTGGTGCGCGGCGAGCTCGACCCCTTCTCCGGGAGCAACCACCTGCTGTTGGCGAAGGCGCTGATGAAGGAGGCCCCGCCGCGCCCGTACGTGGGCCTGGTCCCTGCCCCGGAGGAGCTGCGCGAGGGCGAGGCCCTGCTCCGCGTCGACCGCACCTCGGTGCCCGGGCTGGTGCGGGTGGGCGCCGCGCAGCTGCGGCTGGGCGAGCTGGGGCCGGCGCGCCAGGTCTTCGAGAAGGGCCGGCAGTTGGCGCCGCGTCACTTCGCGCTGGTGGCGGGCCTGGGCGCGGTGCGCCAGCTGGCCGAGCTCGGCGCGCTCGCCCGGGTGCGCCACCTGCCGGAGACGCC
>CALNBU010000016.1 GCA_937875615.1 uncultured Archangium sp. | reverse complement strand
CGGCAGAGGGGCGGCGCCTTTTCTTTTCAGAGGCTCTTCACCCAGGCGTCCGGGAGGCCCGCCGCAGCGGCGCCGCGACGCAGCGCCTCCACGAAGCGCTCGCTCACCGGCCCGTCGTCCGACGCCCGCACCGGGTTGGTGGTGAAGGCGGTGGCCTCGATGAGCGCGTCGCCGTGCTTCACCTGCACCGGGCGCTCGACGCACATCCCCGTCACCACGCCCTCCTTGTGCTGAATGATGGCCCAGTCCTTCTCCGCGATCTCGAAGAGCAGCCCGAAGACCGACTTCCCCGCGGCGTCCCGCAGACCGGCCACCCGCCCGCCCCACCAACGCGACGGGAAGTCGTAGACCAGCTCGAGCTCTCCAGCCTCGCCCACCAACCCCGCGGGGAGCTCGAAGAAGTCGTAGCTGTGCTGCGCGCGCCACTCCTCGAAGGCGGCGCGGTCGAGGATGGTGGAGTACCCGAAGTACCAGCGCTTGCCTTCTCCGGCCTGCGCGCGGGCCTTCATCACCTGATCGTAGTGAGCGTCCATGGGCGGCGCTCTACTCCGCCGTCACCGCGGAAGGAACGCTCCGAACATGCTGCCCACGTCGAGCTTGGCGGTCTTGAGGAAGGCCTTGAGGGTGCGCTCGGTGGCCTCGGCCACGCGCTCCATGCGCTCCAGCCGTCGGAGCGCCTCTCGGCTGACCCGCGGGTCCGACTGCGCGAGCTGCTTCGCCGCGCCGAGGTCGCTGCGGATGCGGGCGATGAAGGCGAACTCCCGCTCCTCGATGACCCGCCGGGCCATGCGCAGCAGCTCGGTCTCTGCCTTGTAGCGCCAGGACGCGTCGCCTGGCTGGCGGACCCGGAGGATGACGCCCCAGCGCTCGAGATCCCGCACCAGCATCGACACCCCGCCCTTGCTCAACCCCAGCTCCTTCTCGAGCTCCGCCGCGGTCAGCGCCACGTCGCGCAAGTAGAGCAGCGCCCACACCCGCCCCTGGTTGCGCTTGAAGCCCCAGAACTCGATGACGTTGCCGACGGCGTCGATGGCCACCTGCTCCCACGAGAGCTCCGCGGGCCTCGCCGAGGAGGTCAAGGCGCCCTCGTGCCAGAGGTAACCCTTCACGCGGCCCCCTTGAGCGCCATGCCCTGCGCCAACGCGCGGGCCCACATGATGAGGTTGGCGCCAGACTCGTGCTGCGCGTAGGACCCCAGCGCGTCGACCGCGGCGTCGAGCTCCTGGTTCATCATCGCCGCGGCCTCATCGAGCGCCCCGGTGACCAGCACCGCCGTGCCGAGCTCCTTCGCCTTGTCGGCGGTGAGCGCGCTCCAGCTCCAGGCCTCGTGGATGCGCTTCTTCAGCTTCGCGTCGCGCTGCACGGCGATCAGCACCGCCAGGTTGTTGGTGCGCGAGGCGAGGTCCGCGTACTGGGGCTTGCCCTCGTCGGTGCCGGAGATGTCGCGGATGTCATCGGCCATCTGGAAGGCGATGCCGATGCGGCGCCCGAAGGCGTCGAAGCGGCGGACGGCGTCTTCGTTGCCCGCCACGCTGGCCGC
>CALNBU010000015.1 GCA_937875615.1 uncultured Archangium sp. | reverse complement strand
AGATCGGCCTGCGGCGCGACGTCGAACGGCTCCCGCACGTCGGCCTCCACCATCTTCTTCATCTCTTCGAGCGAGCTGAAGTGCCCGGCCACGCCGGGCTGCGCGTCGGTGGCGATGACCTCCGGCGGCTCGATGTTGCGGTCGCCCAGGAAGAAGTACCCGAGGAAGGCCACCTTGATGCCGTGCTTCTCGACGATGGCCGGCGCGCGCGCCTCGGAGAGCGTCCGCCCGGCGCCGAAGTGGGTGATGTGGTGCGTGTCGAGGGTGTTGATGGTGTCGAAGAGGCCCTCCGGCCCGTAGTCGACCATGTGGTTGTTGGCGAGCGACGCCACGTCGACGCCGCCGGCGACGAGCGCCGCCACCAGCTCCGGCTTCGCGCGGAAGTTGAAGTTCTTGGCGATCTTCTCTCCGCGCTCGGTGAAGGGACACTCGAGGTTCACCACGAAGAGGTCGGCCTTCCGGGTCAGCGCGCCGACCTTCTCGAAGCCCCAGCCCGGGTCCTTCGCCTTCTCGGCGACGTACTCCTCGTAGTGGTATCCCAGGGTGACGTCGCCCGAGACCAGCACCGAGAGCTCGACCGGCGCGGCGGCCAAAAACAGGAGAGGGAAAAACGGAGCCATTTTGTTATTCCACTTCATAAATGGCGCGCGAGAAGGACTCCATCGCTTCCTCTGATGAACACAATTCGCGCGGCATCGAGCTGGCGGATCGCGGCTGGCTCGACGAGGCCTTGAAGGAGTTCAAGAAGGCCATCGAGCTGGACCCCGAGTCGGCCCACGCCTGGGACAACCTCGCCACGGTGTACGCCGAGAAGCAGCGCTACCGCGAGGCCCTCGACGCGCACCTCAAGTCGCTGCAGCTCGATCCCGAGAACCCGTCCGGGCACTACAACCTCGCCAGCTTCCTCGCGGCGCACGGCCTCGACTTCGCGGTCTCGGAGTTCCTCCAGACCATCGAGCTCGAAGACGACTACCCCGACGCGCACCTCAACCTGGGCCTGGCCTACGCCGAGCTCGGCCGCACCGAGGAGGCGCTCAAGGCGCTGCAGACCGCGGTGGAGTTCGATCCCGCCGACGCGGTGCCCCGCTACGAATTGGCCAGCCTGCAGATGGAAGAAGGCGACTTCCGCCACGCCATCGTGCAGCTCAAGGAGGTCACCCGGCTCGACCCGCGCAACTTCGAGGGCTGGCTGGACCTGGGCATCTGCTACGCCCAGAAGGGCTTCTACGAAGAGGCCGAGCGCGCCTACGAGGCGGCCAGGGAGCTCAAGCCCGACGAGCTGCTGCTGCGCTACAACCTCTCGGCGCTGTACGCGCTGTGGAAGAAGAAGGCGCAGTCGCTCGAGCACCTCAAGGCCGCGCTGGAGCTCGACCGCGGGAAGGTGTCTGGCTGGCTCCGCTCCGACCCCATGTTCCAGTCGCTCGAAGGTGACGCCGACTTCGAGGCGCTGCGCTGATGGAGGTCTGGGCGCTGGTCGCGGCGCTGGCGCTGGTGGTGGCCAACGCCTTCTTCGTGGCCATCGAGTTCGCGCTGGTCAAGGTGCGGCCCACCCAGCTCGAGGCCCTGGTGGAGGAGGGGCGCCCGGGCGCGGCGCAGGCGCTGGCCATGCGCAGGAACCTCGACATCTGGCTCTCGGCGTCGCAGGTGGGCATCACCCTGGCCTCGTTGGCGCTCGGCTGGGTGGGGGAGCCCGCTTTCGCGCACCTCATCGAGCCGCTGGTGCTCAAGCTGACGCCGGACGGGGGCGAGGCGGTGGCGAAGACCATCGGCGTGGTGCTCTCGTTCGCCATCATCACCTTCCTGCACATCGTGGTCGGTGAGCAGGTCCCCAAGACGTTGGCCATCGCGCAGTCGCAGCGCACCTCGATGCTGCTCGCCTGGCCGATGAAGCTCTTCTACTACCTCGCCTGGCCGGTGATCGCGTTCCTCAACGCGGGGACCAGGCTGGTGTTGCGGGTGCTGGGCCTCGACGCCCGGGCCGAGCACGACGAGGCGCTCTCTCAGGACGAGCTGCGCATGGTGTTCAACACCTCCGCA
>CALNBU010000014.1 GCA_937875615.1 uncultured Archangium sp. | reverse complement strand
CGGCGCGAGACGTTCTACTACTCGCACCGCAAGGGCGGCGCGCAGGTGCTGCCCTTCGACGTGGAGGCCGAGCTGCGCCGGGTGTTGCCGGTGGAGGCGCCGGGGGCGTGGGCGTTCCTCGCGCGGCACGACTACGAGGTGGGCGCGGCGGTGAAGGTGGCGCTGACCTCCGGCGAGGTGGCGGTGCGCGCGTTGCCGAAGTTCGCCGTCTTCGGAGACCGTGAGCCGGTGTTCAGCGTCACCGGCCCGTCGGCGCTGGTGTGCTGCTGCAGTGGAGCTACCGCATCCAGGTGGCGACGGAGGCGCTGTTCCGGCCGGAGACGCTGGCCGCAGCGGTGCGCGTGGTCACCTGTGAGGCGCAGCGCGCGCTGGTGCTGGAGACGCTGGACGCGGTGAAGGTGCGGGCGCCCGAGGTGCGGGTCGACGAGGCCGCCTACGTGGAGCGGGTGCGCGCGCGGGTGGCGGAGTTGGTGGAGATCGTCGGCACGCCGGCGCGCCTCTTCGAGGTGGGGTTGCGGGCCGCGAGCTGCCCGGAGCAGCACCTGCTGGCGCTCGAGGGCTGCCGCCTGGCGGGCCTGGACCGCACCAGCAACGTAGAAGGGGCGCGCGCGCTGGGGCTGGTGCCGGTGGGCACCATGGGGCACGAGCACGTGCAGCGCTACGGCAGCGACGAGGCGGCGTTTCGCGCGATGGTGGAGCGCCGTTACCAGCGCTCCAGCTTCCTGCTCGACACCTTCGACACCCTGGGCTCGGGCATCCCCACCGCGCTGCGGATCATCGGCGAGCGGCCGGAGACGAAGGACTCCATCCGCTACGACTCCGGCGACAAGGAGGCGCAGTACCGCTTCGCGGTGGCGGAATCGAAGCGGCTGGGCGTGCGCCCGGTGCAGATCCTCGAAGACGGCTTCGACGCGGCGCAGACCCGGCACTTCGAGCGACTCCGCGAGGAGGTGGGCTGGCAGCCCGAGGAGCAGGTGTACGGCTACGGCGGGTACCTGGTGGCGCAGACCAGCGGCTCGCCGCTGACGCGCGACCGGGTCTCGGCGGTCTACAAGCTGTCGCAGACGGGGCGCCGTCCGACGATGAAGTTCGGAGACGAGGCCGGCCAGGGCAAGCAGAGCGTGCCGGGGCGGCCGGTGGTGTTCCGACGTCAGCGGGGCGTGGAAGGTCCGTGGGGCGTCATCGGGCAGGAAGGTGAGGCCGCACCCGACGGCTACGCGCTGTTGACGGGGGCGCCAGCGCTGGCCGCGCCGCCGCGGCCGGCAGAGGTGGAGGCGGTGTCCTTCGTGCATTCCCCGGCGACGCAGGCGCTCCTCGACGGGCTGCGCGCAGCCCGCGCTCAGCCGCAGGAGGCCGCGCATGTTCCCTGAGTTCTACGCGCCGGAGCAGGTGTCGCGCGTCTACGTAGAGCGGGCGGGGGAGGTGATGGCCGCCGGAGAGGCCTGGGCGAAGGCGCATGGCCTCGCGCCGGCCGCCGCTGACACCGAGCGCATCGCGGCCTTCGGCATCGACGTGCAGGTGGCCTTCTGCACGCCCGGCGCGAGCCTCTTCGTGCCCGGCGCGGTGGAGGACACCACGCGCGCCATCGAGTGGCTGTACCGCAACGTGGGGCAGGTGACGGAGCTGATCTTCTCGCTCGACACGCACCAGGCCTTTCAGATCTTCCACCCCGCCTGGTGGGTCGACGCCGAAGGGCGGCACCCGGCGCCGTTGACCCCGGTGTCGGCGGAGGACGTGCGCACCGGCCGGTGGCGCGCGCCGCGCGCGCCGGAAGCCAGCCTCGACTACGTGCAGAAGCTGGAGGCTGCGGGGAAGTACGTGCTGACGGTGTGGCCGTACCACGCGCTGTTGGGGGGGCTCTCTCAGGCGTTGGTGCCGGCGATGATGGAGGCGGCCCTGTTCCACGCGGCGGCGCGCGGCCAGCCGACGCACTTCGAGCTCAAGGGGTTGGCGCCGCTCACCGAGAACTACTCGGTGCTCTCGCCCGAGGTGACGCAGGTGGAGGGGCGTGAGGTGGGCGCCTTCAACGAGGCGCTCTTCTCGCGGCTGATGTCCTTCGACCGGGTGTACGTCTTCGGGCAGGCCAAGAGCCACTGCGTGCTGTCGACGATGGAGGATCTCCTGCGACGCATCGACGCCAGCGACCCGGCGCTGGCGGGGAAGCTGTATGTGCTCGAAGACGCCATGAGCCCGGTGCCCGCTCCGCCCCTGACGCCGTTGCCCGCGAGCCTCGACTTCCCGAAGCTGGCGGAGGCGGCAGTCGAGCGCTGGCGCGCCGCCGGGGTTCACATCGTGCGCACGACGGGAGCCCTGGAGAGACTCCCGTCGCCGCGCCGAAGGTGAAGCGCCCCGGGGCGCGTCACCTCGGCATTCGTGCCCGACTTCAGGGGTAGAATGTCAATGCCTGGCAGGTCACGACGAGCTGCCAGCTCGCGTTGCCGATGGCGAGGGGTAGGCATTGAAATTGTATGGATTGGATTCCGCTGGTCCACCCGGCTCCGGTAAATGTCCAGGACTGAGGCATTGCGACCGAGATGGCTCCACCGATCGGATGGACCTGCGCAAGCAGCGCGTTGAACCCCGGGCCACAGTTCCAGAAAAAATCAAGCCTGTCTGATACGTTGTGCCCGCCGCCGCAAAATTTCGTCTGAATCGACGAAACTGTCCTCGAGCAGGTCGTGGTGGCCAGGTTGTTGTTGTCATTGCAGTCGTCTGTCGCCTGGCATTGATTCGGGGGGCGCGTGGTGGCTGGAGGGAGGTCTGCGGCGCAGACCTGGTAGGCTTGCCCTACGCAGTAGTTGTCTCTGTCGTTGTCTTTCCTGACGAGATGATTCATCCAGATCGTGGGGTTCCCGTCATTGCAGTCGGTGATGGCGGAACATGCGCTGGCCAGTGTCCAACCCGGAAGGGTTCCGTTCGTTCTGGCACAGACTGGCTGTGCGACGCCGGTACAGTGTAGATCGCCGTCCACATCTTTTTTGGCTATGATTTGAACCGACAGTGTCTCGTCGTTGTCGTTGCAGTCGTCGCTGAACAGGCAGGAGGTGAGCGCCCTCCAGTGAGGAGCAGCTCCGTTGTGATCAGCGCAGATGGGGGTGGTGGTTCCGATGCAGTATCCGTCGTTGTCCTGGTCTCTTCGTGCGTTGATTAGAATCGATAGGCTGTTGTTCAGGTCGTCGCAGTCGTTGTGGATTGGCTTGCAGGTGTTGCTGAGCCGGAACGGCGCGGGCGGGGTCGCTCCGATGCATTCCATGGTCGCCGCCGCCGCCGTGCAATAGGTGTCCTCATCTTCATCGATGCGCACGCTCGCTCGTTGATACACGCTGTGGTCGTCGTCCCTGCAATCATCTTCTCCCTGGGCGCAACTTCCAGGCGCGAGCAGTCCGGCGGGGAGCGACGCGCCCACGCAGAGCGTGAGTTGTTCGCCGACGCAGTGTCCGTCCTGGTCTGTGTCCGTCCTCGCAGGGAGGTTCTGGAACAGGGCTGCGTTCAGGTCGTCGCAGTCGATGCCGAGCGACGCGCTGGGTGACAGGTAGCCAGCGGGGCAGGTGCCGAAGTCGACTCGGGTCGGGTCGGGGCACAGGGAGTGCGTGTCGGACGAGGCTGCATAGCGGTCGCCATCCTCGTCGATCTGGCACAGGATCCGGATGCCCTCGTCGATCTCTCCGTCGCAGTCGTTGTCGATGCCATCGCAGAGCTCGATGGTGGGCTCGATGTGCTGCGCGCCGCACACGGGCGTGCCGGCCTGGTTGCAGACCATGAGGCCGCTCGACGCGCACGCTCCCACTCCGACGTCACAGGTCGGTTGTTCGCCGGCCCCGCCGTCGGGGCTTGGCCACACGAGGCCGTTGTCGACCATCCCGTCGCAGTCGTCGTCCAGCCCGTTGCACGACTCGGCGCTGGTGGGCGCATCGCAGGCGCTCCACTCGCCCCGGTCGTCGCACACCTGCGTTCCACGGCCGCTGCAGCACGGGCGCTCCTCGGCCCCTTCACAGTCGGTCTGGCCGGAGTCTGGCTGTGGGGTCCCTCCATCTACAGCGCCGGCGTCCGCTGTGCCGCCGCCCGTGCCCGCGTCGCTGACGCCAGCATCGGGCGGGTCCTTCCTGATCGTGCACATGTCGGCCACGCAGATTTCGTCGGGGTAGCAGTCGCTGTGCTGCTTGCAGCTCGCGATGTCGCCGCAGGCCTGACTCAGCGTCAGCAGCAGCGCGAGGCCGGTGAAACAACAGATTCGGTGGAACATGGTGCGATCTCCCTGGCGGGTTGAAGGTGTGTGGGCGCCCACAGCACGGGAGAGGCCATCCATGAGCTTCAGTCATTTCAGTGGGTTGGCCTGGCATCCAGGCGTGCGCGACGGGCTCGCGGTGTCAGGTGGGAGACCGCGGCGCGTCGCGTCCGTGTAGGGTGCGCCGCCTCCCGAGCCTGCACATGAGCGACCACAGCAACTTCATCGAAGAGATCATCGAAGCCGACAACACGAACGGAAAATGGAAGGGCCGCGTGCACACGCGCTTTCCGCCCGAGCCCAACGGGTACCTCCACATCGGGCACGCCAAGAGCATCTGCCTCAACGCCGGCCTGGCGAAGAAGTATGGCGGCCGGTTCAACCTGCGCTTCGACGACACCA
>CALNBU010000013.1 GCA_937875615.1 uncultured Archangium sp. | reverse complement strand
CGAACTTCCGGTCGTACACACTGATGCGCGGGTACCAATGGCAGCCATCGTAGTGCTTGTGGCCCCAAGCGTTCACCACTTTCATGCGGCGCATCCCGTTCCAGTGGGTGGTGAACGTGTACTCGAAAGTGATGGTGCCACCCGGCAGCAAGGGCGTGTGTAGCGCGGCCCGCACGATGGTGTTGTCCTGTTCGCGCTCCAGTTCGCGTCCGTCCACTTTCAACGTGTGCAGATCGGTGCCCCGCTCTTTCGTGGGGTCGGCGGCGCCGCGCCCGGTGGAGGTACCGGCACCGGCGGCGGTGACGCGACGGGAGGCGGAAGCGCCACCCCCACGCCCCTCGACGTGACCGCGGACATCGCCGCCGATACCACCTGGACCTCGGACCACATCTACACGCTCAAGCAGCTCACCTATGTCCAGGCCGGCGCTACGTTGACCATCCAGCCCGGCACCACGGTGCTCGGCGACCCGGGCTCGGCGCTCATCGTCTCCCGCGACGCGCGCCTGGTGGCCGACGGGACGGCGCAGGCGCCCATCGTCTTCAGCTCCTCGTTGCCGGTGGGTGAGCGCGGGCTGACCGCCGCCGACGGCTGGGGCGGCGTGTTGCTGCTGGGCCGGGCGCCCATCAACACCGTGGGCGGCGAGGAGAACGCCGAGGGCGTGGCCGACGAGTCCCGCAACCGCTACGGCGGCACCGACGCGGCCTACGACTGCGGCGTCATTCGCTACGTGCGCATCGAGTTCGCCGGCATCCCCGTCTCGGCCGCCAACGAGCTCAACGGCCTCACCATCAACGGCTGCGGCACCGGCACCCTCATCGACTACGTGCAGGTGCACCGCGGCATCGACGACGGCATCGAGATCTTCGGCGGCACGGTCAACGTGAAGCACCTGGTGCTGTCCGGCAACGACGACGACGCGCTCGACTGGGACCGCGGCTGGACCGGCAAGGCCCAGTTCATCGCCATCCAGCAGACCCAGGGCTACGGCAACCACGCCATCGAGGCCTCCAGCAACCCCAACAACAGCACGCTGACGCCCGTCGCCCACCCCGTCATCTACAACCTCACCGCGGTGGGTCGCGCGCCCGACTCCAGCAACCCCGGCGAGGGCGTCTCGCGCGGCATCAACCTCAAGGAGGGCACGCAGGGCGAGTTCTACAACTTCATCATCACCAACTTCTACGAGCGCGCCCTGTACGTGGTGGGCGACGACGCCCGCGCGGCCTGGGGCACGGAGCTGTTCGTGAAGAACTCCGTCTTCTTCGCCAACCCCACCGACGCCATCACCGACTCCGGCTTCGGCGAGGACACGAAGGTGCTCGACGCGGCGCTCTCGAACCAGACCGTGGATCCGGGCCTCGCCGCGGCGAAGAGCGTCACCGCGCCCGACTTCAAGCCCACCGCGACGCTCACCGGCTCCGCCACGCCGCCCGATGACGGCTTCTTCGACCCCACCGCGACCTTCATCGGCGCCATCGGCAGCGTCGACTGGACCGCGGGCTGGACCGCGTACCCCGAGAACTGAAGCAGGCAGAAATGAGGACGGAGTCGTTGCTGGCGAGGTGACAACCTGAGAAACGAGCGGTCCATCCGCACGTCTCTGTCAGCCCCCATGAAAAACGTTCACGACTCCGTCCTCACCGCCATCGGCAACACCCCGCTGGTCAAACTCAACAAGCTGGTCGGTCCGGAAGACGCCACCGTCTACGTCAAGCTGGAGTTCATGAACCCCGGCGGCGCCATCAAGGACCGCATGGCGCTGCACATCGTGAACAAGGCCGAGCGGGACGGCCGCCTCAAGCCCGGCGGCACCATCATCGAGAACACCTCGGGCAACACCGGCTTCGGGCTGGCGATGATCGCCGCCGTGCGCGGGTACAAGAGCATCTTCACCATGCCCGACAAGATGTCGTCGGAGAAGGTGAACCGCCTCAAGGGCATGGGCGCGCAGGTGGTGGTGACGCCGACCAACGTGCCCGCGGAGGACCCCCGCAGCTACTACGAGACGGCCAAGCGGCTGGTGAAGGAGACGCCCGGCGCGTTCTTCCCCAACCAGTACCACACGCCGGACAACATCGAGGCGCACTACAACTCCACCGGCCCGGAGATCTGGGAGCAGCTCGAAGGGAAGTTCGACTACTTCGTGGCGGGCCTCGGCACCGGCGGCACCATGAGCGGCGCCGGGAAGTACTTCAAAGAGAAGAACGCCGCGGTGCAGAACGTGGGCGTCGACCCCATCGGCTCCGTCTACGCCGGCTACTTCAAGACCGGCAAGCTGGGCACCCCGCACGTCTACAAGGTCGAGGGCATCGGCGAAGACATGCTGTGCGGCGCCATGGACTTCAAGGTGGTCGACCAGATCCGCCAGGTCGACGACCGCCAGTCGTTCCTCGCCGCGCGGAGGCTGGCGCGAGAAGAAGGCATCTTCGCCGGCGGCTCCTCGGGCGCGGCGGTGCACGCGGCGGTCGAGCTGGCCAAGGAGGTCGGCCGCGGGAAGACCATCGTGGTGGTGCTGCCCGACTCCGGCAACGCCTACGTCTCGAAGTTCTATTCGGACGAGTGGATGAAGGACCTGGGCTTCCTCGACGCGCCTGCCCAGAGCACCGTGCGCGACGTGCTGGGCAGCCGGCAGCAGACGCTCATCACCTGCAAGCAGGGCGAGCAGGTGGGCGCGGTCATCGAGACGATGAAGCAGCACGGCATCTCCCAGATGCCCGTGGTGCGCGCCGACGGCAGCGCGGTGGGCATGCTGCACGAGTACGATCTCCTCAACGGGCTCATCGCCGGGCAGTACAAGCAGGCCGACGTCATCGACCCGCTCATCGCGCCCCTCGACGGCGTGGTGACGCCCGACACCACGCTGGCGCAGCTGCGCCAGGTCTTCGCCGCCGACAACGTGGCCGTGGTGAGCGAAGGCCAGAAGGTGGTGGCCATCCTCACCAAGATCGACCTCATCGGGTTCCTCGCCACCGCCTGACGTGGGCCTCGTCAGTTCGCGAGCTTCTTCTGCAGACCGCTGATGAGGGAGGCGTAGGCAGCGGCCTGCGCCTTCTTCTGCGGAGCGAGCACCTTCCCCGCGAGGGCGACGCGAGCGGCGTTCTGCTTCTGGCAGTTGCACGCCTTGCACGACTGGCGCATCAGCGCCGTCTCGTAGTTCTCGACGCGCACCGTGGCGCCGGTGCGCACGTTGTAGGTCTCCCGGGTGAAGCGCCACGCCGTTCCCGAGGGGTCGAGGCGCTTCATGCTCTTCGCGAAGCACGCCTCGAAGGCGTCCGCCGACTGCACCAACGCAGCGACGTCCTTCGCCCCGGGGTCCATCGCCGACACGAAGCCGGGCAGCTCCCGAGGCGGCGGCGAGCCGTCGACGGCGACGGGCACGCGGGCGGTGAGGTCAATCACCCTGCCGGAGGTGTCCTCGCCGAGCAGCACCCATGCCTCGGGCTTCGACGCCAGCCAGGCCGCGCCCTTGATGGGCGTGGCGCTCAAGGCCTCGTACGGCACCGCCACTCTCCGGTTGTCGAGCGTCACCGCGAACTCGCCTCCGATCGCCTTGAGCCAGAGCACCACCTCGCCCCGCCGCGCGACCACCCGACCATCGACGATGGAGTCGCGCGCCAGAAACCGCAACCGGGATGGATGCACCGCCTCGAAGAGGGCCGTCACCTGCGGACCGGCGGCGAAGGCGCTGGGGTCGATGTCCAGCCACGCCACGGCCCGGTCATCGGCGCAGGCGTGGCATCGCCCTGCGGGCGACTTCGCGGGCAGTCGGTTCTTGAGCAACGCGATCTCCCGCCGGGCCTCGAAGGGCCCCGCGTTCGCTGGGCACTCCGCCGGGAGCGTCTCCCGGGTGCGCCCCTTGAGCAACGCCGCGCACGCGGCGTCCGAGGCCCGGACCGCGGCGACGGCCGCTTCCAGCGTCGCCACGTCGGCGGAGGCGTCGGCGGCCGCGGCCAGCGCGGTGTCCCGTGCGTCGACGGTGGCGCCGAACGCGACCACCTCCGCGCGCCACGCCGCCTGGTGCTGCCCATGGCGCCGAGCACCCGAGACGAGGGCGTCCAGGCGGGCCCTCATGTTCTCGAAGAGCTTCTCGTACGACGCCCACTGAGGCCCGCCCCGGTTCTTCGTGATGAAGGCGGCGATGGCCGCGCGCATCTCGGCCTCCTTCGCGTCGCAGTCTTCAGCGGCCCCGCGGCAGGCGACGACCGCCTGGTAGCCGAGGTACGAGAAGCCATAGAGCCCCTTGTCGAACGCGACCACCTGCCTGTCATCGGCGCGCACCGCCTTCGGCTCCGCCCGCGCGATGGCCTCAAACCAACGGCTGAGCTCCTGACTCGCCGCCGCGGGCTGCTCCGACATCGTCACCACCCGGGTGGAGTCGATCTCCGAGACCACTGGAGACGCCACCGCGGCCGCTGCCACACAACACACCACCATCGAGACTGAACGCATGCTGCTCAGACCCGGCCACAGCGCCCGAGGTGCAATCCGCTGTCCTGCTCCACCCCTCGGATTTCCAGGGCGGCCCCCGGCGCTCCCGGGAGATGCCGACGACGCACCCCGCCGCGCGGGCGACGCCTCGGAAATGGCTCACCCGCCCAGCTTCGCCTTCAGCACCTTGCCCATGG
>CALNBU010000012.1 GCA_937875615.1 uncultured Archangium sp. | reverse complement strand
GCTGGCCGAGCCGCTGTACTGGTACCGCGCCATGGAGGTCGCCGCCCGGCTGGGGCGCACCGAGCGCAGACCGCTCATCGTGTACCAGAACGCGGAGGGCGTCTGGTGGCAGCTGCTGCGCGACGCGCCCGCACGCCGGCCCCGCGCGGTGGAGCTGAGCGACGTCGAGCTGTGCCTCGTCAACAGCTCGCCGCTGGTCTGTCAGCGCACCTTCCTCGACTACATGGAGGCCGAGCTGGGAGACCCGCTCGGCGCGCCGCTCCAGGGTGAGCTGGCGCCCCTCGAACGGGAGGTCCGCCGCCTCGCGCGACGTGAACGTGACGCGCCACGCTATTGAATTTTCGTGGCGGGGCTGGACGCAAAGCTGACTAAAGAGTCGTCACCCGTGGCCGACGAAGCGACGCTGATGACGGCTGGTGACGACGCCTTGCGGGCCGACTTCGGGCCCGTGAGCCGCGCCTTCATGCGCGACTATTTCGAGGCGGTGCGCTTCCCCGACGACGAGGTGGCGACGCTCCGCGACCTCTCCCGCCGGGGGTTCGTGGTGCACGTGCAGCGCACCACCGCGTGGATCAACTACCTCTACCTCCACTGGGCGCTGCTGCGGCGCGCCCTGCCGCCGGTGCGCGCGGTGGTGAACCTCCGGCGCTGGTTCACCCGCCCCTTCACCCGCGCGAAGCTGTCCGGCGACCACGTGGAGCGCTTCGCCTGGGCCCGCGAGCAGGACGGCGCCGGGCTCATCTTCCTGCGCGAGAGCGGCTTCAACACCGCCCGGGGCGTGGAGAGCAGGGAAGATCCGTTCCCCGCGCTGGTGGAGCTGGCGCGCACCAGCGAGAAGCCGATCTACCTCGTGCCGGAGCTGCTGGTCTGGGAGAAGTGGCAGCAGAAGGTCACCCCCAGCGTCTGGGACCGCATCTTCGGGAGCCCAGAGGCGCCCGGCTTCCTGCACTCCTTCTGGACCTTCCTGCGCAACTACAAGCGCGCGCAGCTCCGCATCGGCGAGCCCATCGACCTGCGGGAGGTGCTGGCCCGCGAGGTGGGCAAGCCCACCGAGGTGATCGCCCGCAAGGTGCGCTCGGCGCTCCACCACCACCTGGCGCGGGAGACGCGCGCGGTCTTCGGCCCGCCCGCCAAGGGGCCCGATCGCTTCATGGAGGAGGCCATGCGCGACCGGGTCTTCGCCCAGACCATGCAGGAGGTGGCCACGGAGAAGAACAAGCCGTTGGCCTCGGTGCGCCGGGAGGCGGTGCGCAACTTCGACGCCATCGCCGCGCGCTTCAGCCCCACCACCACCGAGCTGGCGGCCAAGGGCCTCGACCTCATCTTCAACCGCATCTACGACGGCATCGAGGTCGACGAGGCGGCGCTGCAGCGGGCGATGAAGGCCGCCTCCCGCGCGCCCCTGGTGTTCACCCCCAGCCACAAGAGCCACCTCGACTACCTGGTGATGAGCTACGTGCTCTGGCGCCGCGGGTTCATGATCCCGCTGGTGGCCGCGGGCGCGAACCTCTCGTTCTTCCCGCTGGGGCCCTTCCTCCGGCGCTGCGGCGGCTTCTTTCTCCGGCGCAGCTTCAAGGGCGACAAGCTCTACACCGCCGTCTTCAAGGCCTACCTCAAGAAGCTGGTGCACGACGGCGTGCCCCACGAGTTCTTTCCCGAGGGCGGCCGCTCCCGCACCGGCAAGCTGCTCCAGCCCAAGCTGGGCCTCTTCACCTGGCTCACCGAGGCGGTGCTGGAGGGCGCCCGGAACGATCTCCTCTTCGTCCCGGTGTCCATCGACTACGAGAAGGTGGTCGAGGGCGCCGAGTACAAGAAGGAGCTGCAGGGCGGCGAGAAGAAGGCCGAAGACGTCAAGGCCCTGCTGTCCGCGCCGGCGGTGCTCGCCGAGAACTATGGCCGCATCCACCTCACCTTCGACGAGCCGGTGTCGCTGGCCCGGTTGATGAGCGAGCGCGGGCTGGACCCCGCCAACGTCAACGAAGATCAGAAGCGGGCGCTGGTGCGGGCGCTGGGCCACCGGGTGATGTACGGCATCAGCCGGGTGTCCACCGTGACCCCGCACGCGCTGGTGGCCTCCGCGCTGTTGGCGCACCGCCGCCGCGGCCTCTCGGACCGGGAGCTGACCGACCGGGTGCTCTTCCTCCGCCGAATGGCCACCGAGCTGGGCGCGCCGCTCTCACGACAGCTCAAGGACGCCCCTTCGTCCGCGGTGGTGCTGGGGCCCATCCGCGACGCCATGAGCATGTTCGCCAGCGGAGGCATGGTGACCTCGGCCGACGCCGGCGGCGATCGCATCTTCCAGGTGCCCGACGATCGGCGCCCGGAGCTGAGCTTCTACAAGAACACGCTCCTCAACCTCATCGCCGGGCGGGCCATCGTGTGCGCGGCGCTGCTGACCGACGAAGCGAACGCCGGGCACGACGAGGTGCGGGAGCGCGCGCTCTTCCTCTCGCGGCTCTTCAAGCTCGAGTTCCTCTACCCGGTGGGCAAGACCTTCGAGCACACCTTCGACGAGACGCTCGAGCACCTGAACCGGCAGGGGCTGCTGCAGTGCGAAGGCGGTCCGCTGCGGGTCGCTCCCGAGGCGCACGCGCGCCCCATGGTGCAGTTCCTCGCGGATCTGCTGCGCGACCTGCTGGAGTCGTATCTCCTCACCGCGCGCCGCGCGGAGGCGATCACCGCCGAGGGCGTCGACCGCAAGGACTTCCTCAAATCGACACTTGAGACTGGTCGCGCGGAGTTCCTCGCGGGTACCATGACCGCCAGCGAGGCGCTGTCGAAGACCACGCTGGAGAACGCCGTGCAATTCCTGTTGGAGCAACGCTACCTCGCCGAGCAGGATAAGAGGCTGGTGCCCGGCGCGTCGCGCGCCGCCGACCTCGCCGCGCAGATCCGCCGTTTCGTACCGGAGACCTGAAGTGAGACGTTCGCTGCTGACGCTGCTGTTCTTCGCGCTCCCCGCCCTCGCCCAGGAGTTCGAGCTCGACCTCTCGGGCGAGAGCGACGAGCCGACCGCCGAGGTGCTGGAGGAGCTCAAGCCCACCATCGCCGTCATCGGGGTGAGCGCCGCCGACAAGGAAGACGTGAGCGCCTCGCGCGCGCGACAGCTGCAGGCCGAGTTCCTCAAGCAGCTCACCGACAACAACCGCTTCGTCACCATCACCGAGCCGCTGGCGGTGAAGACCCAGCTCGGCGACGACTACGCGCGGGTGGCCGCCTGCAGCACCGACTACAGCTGCTTCGAGTCGGCGGCGAAGAAGCTGCGCGTGGATCGCGTGGTGCGACTCACCGTCGAGAAGCGCGGCGCGGGCTCCTTCGTGGAGTTCTTCGGCTACGATCCGGCCTTCCCGGAGATTGTCCACGCGGGCCAGGACAGCAACGAGAAGGCCGAGAAGGTCTTCGTGGGCGTCGCCGGCAAGAGCCAGGCCGCGAAAGACAAGGAGTTCATCAAGAAGCTGTGGCCCTTCCTGCAGCAGGCGCAGAAGCGGCTGGCCACGGCCAACGGGAAGCTCCTCGTGGACAACGCCGACCCCTCCGCCATCGTCGCCATCGACGGCCAGGAGGCCGGCGTGGGGAACGTGGAGCAGGTGGTGCAGCGCGGCGTGCACACCGTCAAGGTCACCGCCCCCGGCTTCAAGCCCTTCGAGAAGACGGTCACCGTCGATCCCAACGCGCAGGTGGAGGTGAAGGTGACGCTCGAGGCGCTGCCCATCGACCCTGCGACCATGCCACAGATCGCGGAGGCCCCCAGCAAGGCCGGCGGCATCATCGGCGGACTGGCGCTCGCCGCGGTGGGCGCCGGCGCCGCCATCGCGGGCGTGCTGCTGGCGCTCGACGCGCAGGGCACCGCCAACCAGCTCCGCGACGCCCAGAGCGGCACCGTCGTCGACGTCACCCGCGCTGAAGCCAAGGCCGCCCCGGTGAAGCAGCTGGCGGCGAACATCCTCATCCCCGCGGGCGGCGTGGCGCTCGCCGGCGGCGTGACCTGGCTGGCGGTGACGCTGGCGCCCTCGGCGCCCACCGGCACCACCAAGGTGTTGGAGCCCAGCGAGAGCGTCAACCCCGGCGGCGGCGCGATGTTGAAGGTCGGCGGACGATTTTGAGCCACGCGCGCTTCGACGGCGTGGTGTTCGACATGAACGGCACGTTGATCGACGACGTGGCCTTTCACATCGACGCCTGGCGCGCGTTGGGCGCGCAGCTGGGGCTCCCCGTCAGCGACGCCAGCCTCGAGGCGTTCAACGGGCTCAAGAACGAAGACATCATCGCGCTGCTGGTGGGTCCCGGCGTCAGCGCCGACGACGCGGCGCGCTTCGCCGAGCAGAAGGAGGCGCTGTATCGCCAGCGCTACCGCCCCCACCTCCGGTTGATCCCCGGCGCGGCGGCACTGCTGGAGCGGCTCGCCTCGGCCGGCATCGGCGTGGCCATCGCCAGCTCCGCGCCGCCGGAGAATCGCACCATGGTGCTCGATGAGCTCCGCCTGCACCCCTTCATCGACGTGGTGGTGCCGGCGGAGACGCTGCCCGGCAAGCCCAGGCCCGACATCTTCCTCGCGGCGGCGCGGCTGCTGGGGGTCGCGCCAGCTCGGTGTCTGGCCTTCGAGGACGCGGTGAGCGGCGTGCGCGCCGCGGTTGAACTGGGCGCGTGCCCGGCGGTACTGCACGGTCAGGCGGTCCGCGCTCGGCGCGGAGGCGGGCTCGACGGTGTGGCTGCGGCCGGCCCCGCACGCG
>CALNBU010000011.1 GCA_937875615.1 uncultured Archangium sp. | reverse complement strand
GGCGGCAACGGCATCTTCCCCCGCCTCCGGCAGGACCGGGAGGTCGCGCCAGGTGGCGAAATCCGCGTCGGCCGTCAGCGGCTGGTGGTCGAGCCCATTCCCCCGCTCGCGGCCGCCGACGACGGCGCCACCGCCTGGGGCTCGCCGGACCCCGGCCACCGCTTCCGCCTGGTGCAGCTGTTGGAGGGTGGCGTGCGCGGCGGGGCATTCCCCCTGCGTGACGGCGACAACCAGATCGGCCGCGAGAACGGCGACATCACCTTCCCCTCCGACGGCTTCGTCTCGGGCCGACACGCGGTGCTGGCGGTGGCGGCCGACCGGCTGGTGCTCCGGGATCTCGGCTCCTCGAACGGCACCTTCCTCCGCCTGGGCGCGCCGTCCTTCGTCGATAACGGCGATCAGTTCCTCATCGGCCGTCAGCTGGTGCGCGTCGAGCTGAGCTGAAGCCGTCGCGTCGCGGCGGCCACCGTGTTGCTCATCAACATGGCGATGGTCATCGGCCCCACTCCGCCGGGCACCGGGGTGATCCACGAGGCCACCTCCTTCGCCGCCTCGAAGTCCACGTCGCCGCACAGCTTCCCCGCCTCGTCGCGGTTGATCCCCACGTCGATCACCACCGCGCCGGGCTTGAGCCAGCTGCCCTTCACCAGCTTCGCCACCCCCACCGCCGCCACCACCACGTCGGCGCGGCGCACCTCGGCCTCCACGTCGCTGCGGCTGTGACAGATGACCACCGTCGCGCTGCGGTTGAGCAGGAGCATGGCCATGGGCCGGCCCACGATGTTCGAGCGGCCGATCACCACACAGCGGGCGCCCTCGAGCCGACAGCCGATCTCGTCGAGCATGCGCAGCACGCCCGCGGGCGTACAGGCCACCAGCGAGGGGCGGCCCTGAAACAGGTGACCCGCGTTCACCGCGTGGAAGCCGTCGACGTCCTTGGCCGGGTCGATGGACTCCAACACCACGTTGGCGTCGAGGTGCTTCGGGAGCGGGAGCTGCACCAGGATGCCGTCGACCGCGTCATCGGCGTTCAGCCGCCGCACCAGCGCCAACACGTCGGCCTGGGTGGTGGTCTCGGGGAGGTGGTGCTGCCAGGAGGCGAAGCCCAGCTCCTGCGCCGTCTTCTCCTTGGAGGTGACGTACACCTTCGACGCCGGATCTTCCCCCACGCGCACCACCGCGATGCCCGGGGGCCGACCGTGCTTCGCCCGGAGCTCCGCGACCGCCGCCCCCAACCCCGCCCTCACCTTCGCCGCCAGCGCTTTGCCGTCGATGATTGCAGCCGTCATGCGGCGGGGCATGTCACACTTGCCCACGGAAGATGCTGGGAAAAGTCCTCGGTCTGATGATCGGCGCCGCCGTCGGCATGCTGATGCTGTGGTCGCCGCCCTTCGCCGCGGCGATGGCGGCGGCTGGCGCGCTCCTGGGTCACTTCGTCTTCGATCGCGAGCGCGCCCAGCCGCGCGTGCTGGCGCCCCCGTCGACGGAGGAGCTGCTCTCGCGCCCGCGCCCCCTGGCGCGCCCCGCGCCGCGGCCCAACATCAACAGCGAGGATCTCGCGCTCCTGCAGGCGCTCTGCCCGTTGTTCATCGAGGTGGCCCGCGCTGACGCCCCGCCCACCCAGCAGGAGATCCGCGTCGTGCGCGAGTTCTTCCAGCACCGGCTCCAGTTCGCGCCCCGGGCCATGGAGGAGGTGCGCGACGCGCTCAAGGCCGCCATCGCCGCGCCGGAGCAGGACGTCGAGGGGCTGACGGTGCGCGCCCGGACGCTGGTGAAGCCCTCGATGCGGGTGGAGGTGGTGCGCAGCCTCTATGATCTCGGGATGATCGACGGGCAGCTCGCGCGGAGCGAGCAGGAGGTGCTCAAGCGCATCGTGGGCGCCTTCAACCTGAGCGACGAGGCGCTCAGGGAGATCACCTCCGAGTACTTCGGGCGCGGCGACGCGAACTACGCGGTGCTGGGCGTCAGCGAGGACGCCACCGACGACGAGCTCAAGAGCGCCTACCGGCGGCTGGCGGCGGAGCACCACCCCGACCGCTCCCAGGACGGCGGCGAGCGCTTCCGCCAGGTGAAGGACGCCTGGGAGGCGCTCCGGAAGCTGCGCGGCCTCTGAGCCGCTTCAGCTCAGCTGCGCGGCGCAGTCGGCGAAGCGGGCCAGGCCCTTCTCGATGTTGGCGTCGCTGGTGGCGAAGGAGAGGCGGATGAACCCCTCCGCGCCGAAGGGCGCGCCGGGCACCGCGGCCAGCAGGAAGTCGTCGAGGAGGATCTCCGAGAGCTTCATCGAGCCGTCGATGACCGTCCCCTTGTAGCGCTTGCCGAGCAGCCCGCTGACGTCGGGGAAGCAATAGAAGGCGCCGTCCGGCAAGCGGCACGAGACGCCGGGGATCCGGTTGAGGCCCCCGGTCATGGCCTCGCGCCGGCGGGCGAAGGCCTTGACCATCTCGTCGACGGCGGTGGTCGGGCCCGTGAGCGCCGCGACGGCGCCCTTCTGGATCACCGAGGCCGCGTTGGAGGTCGACTGGTCCTGGATCATCTGCATGCCGGCGATGAGCGCCTTCGGGCCGGCCGCGTAGCCCAGCCGCAGGCCCGTCATGGAGAAGGCCTTGGAGAAGCCGTTGACCACGAGCGTGCGGTCGGCGAGCTCCGGCGCGGCGTTGGCCACGTTCACGAAGGGCCCCGGCACGTAGAGCAGCCGCTCGTAGATGTCGTCGGTGATCAGCACCGCCTCGCTGTCGCGGAGCTCGTGGGCCAGCGCGGCCAGGGCCTCGCGGGCGATGAGCGCGCCGGTGGGGTTCGACGGAGAGTTGAAGATCACCGCCTTCGTGCGCGGCGTCAGCGCGCGGCGGAGCGCGGCGGGGTCCGGGGTCCAGTTGGTCTCGGCCCGGGTCTCGACGATCACCGGCACGCCGTGCGCGAGCCGCACCATGTCGGGGTAGCTCACCCAGTAGGGCGAGAAGATGATCACCTCGTCGCCCGGAGACAGCAGCGCCTGGAAGGCGTTGTAGAGCGCCTGCTTGCCGCCCACCGTCACCACCACCTGCTCCGGCGCGAAGCTCAGCGCGTTGTCGCGCTTCAACTTCTCGACGATGGCCGCCTTCAGCTCGGGGATGCCGCCGGTGGCCGTGTACTTGGTGAACCCCGCATCGAGGCTGGCCTTGATGGCGTCCTTGATGTGGGCGGGCGTGTCGAAGTCGGGCTCGCCGGCGGCGAAGCTCAGCACGTCCTTGCCCTGCGCGGCGAGCGCCCGTGCCTTGGCGTTCAAAGAGAGCGTGGGAGACGGCTTCACCGCCGCCAATCGATTCGCGAGCTTCATGTGGGGTCTCACTTCCTGGAGTACTTCGTCCTCAGCGCCTCGAGGACGTTCGGAGGCACCGTGCCTTCGACGTTCCCGCCCAGCGACGCCACCTCGCGCACGATGTTGGACGAGATGTAGAAGTAGTCTTCGCCGGTCATCATGAAGACCGTCTCGAGCTCGCTGTTCAGGCGCCGGTTCATGTTGGCGAGCTGGAACTCGAACTCGAAGTCGCTCACCGCCCGCAGCCCGCGCAGCACCACGTTGATCCCGCGCTGCTTGGCGTACTCCACCAGCAGCCCCTGGAAGTCGTCGGTCTCCACCCGGGGATCATCGCCCACCGCGCCGCGGATCAACGCCTTCCGCTCCTCCACCGAGAAGAGCGGCGTCTTCTTGGGGTTGTAGGCGATGGCGACCACCAGCTTGTCGAACATCTTGAGGCCGCGCTGAATCAGCGACAGGTGGCCGTTGGTGAGTGGGTCGAAGGACCCCGGGTAGATGGCGAGCCGCACGAAGTGGAGCGTCTGTCATGCGGCGGAGTGCGTCAATCGCGAAGAGGCCTGCGCGCCGCTCCCGGAAACAAAAAGGGCCTCGGTGGTGAACCGAGGCCCTTCGTTTCCTTCTGTGGAGCTAAGCGGGATCGAACCGCTGACCTCCTGAATGCCATTCAGGCGCTCTCCCAGCTGAGCTATAGCCCCGTGAAGCGGGCGCGGCGATTAACGCTTTTTTGGACCGCCGGCTACACCTTTCGACGCGCGACTCAATTTTTCCTGAAGTCGCTGGGCGACCTCCGCCCCTTCTGCGAGCAGATCGTTGATCGAGGCGTTCTGTACCCGAATCTTCTGGGTCACACCTTCCAGCAGCTTACGGATGGTGCCCAGGTTCGGCGGGAGCTGGAGCTTCCCCTTGCTGACCTCCGCCCAGACCGCCTCGCCCAGGTCGCGGTAGGCGCGGTCCAGATCGCGGTCGAGCACGTTGGAGCCCACCTTGGCCTGCGCCACCTTCGTCGCGTACTCCACCTGCTCCCGCAGCACCTGGAGCTGCGCCTGCGCCTCGGCCCAGGCCTGTTGGATCTGCTGCAGGACCTGCTGATTCTGCGACGGGGATGGCTGCTGGAAACGTGCGTCGGCCAAGAGGACCTCCGAAAGGGTGAACGGCGCGCGAACCTAGCAGCCCTTGCGCAGCCGGACTTCAGCCTCGAGGACTCGCTCCGGGTCTGGCCGCACCGGCTGCGCGGCGAGGAAGGCCTCCACCACCGCCTCGTTCTCCTCCTTCAGCACGCTGCAGGTGCCGTAGACGAGGACCGCCCCGGGCTTCAGCGCCTTCGCCACCTCGTCGAGGATGCTGCGCTGCGTGCGCGTCAGCGTCTCGACCTGCGCGGCGGTGAGCTTCCACTTCTGATCGGGCTCGCGGCCCAGGGTGCCGGTGCCGCTGCAGG
>CALNBU010000010.1 GCA_937875615.1 uncultured Archangium sp. | reverse complement strand
CGATCTACTTGAGGAGCGGCGACGCTCATGGGGCGCTCGCGGCGCTCGAGAAGGGGCGCAGCGACCCGGCGCTGCGAGGTGAGGCGCGGCGCGTGCTGGCGTTGGCGCTGCGGGGCGTGGGTGGCTCCGACGAGCGCGTGACGCAGCTGTTGACCGACGCGCGGGCCGACGCGGTGGCCTCGGGCTCGTCGGCGCTCCTCCGTCGCCTCGACCAGTGAGCGCCCTCACCGGCGCTTCGCGGCTTCGACGTGCAGTGAAGTGGAGGCCGTCACCTTGTAGCGCGCGGCGAAGCTGCCGGCGTTGACGGCGAAGGCCAGGCGCCCGCGGGAGTCGACGTAGGCGAGCGGCTGGCCCCTGGGGACGTCGCCGAAGGTGTCGACGAAGGGCAGCACCAGCGCCGCCTGGCGCCCGAAGCGCACCCGCAGCTTCGGGCCGAGGGCCTTCGCCTCGTCTCCCGGCAGGTTGGTCACCAGGTTCCCGTAGGGCGCCTCGACGGCCACCACCTCGCCGCCGAGGGCGCCGGGGGTGCGCGTCACCTTCGGCAGCTCGAGCCGGACCCAGTCGGAGATGACCGGCCCCGCTTCCCCGAAGTCGGCGCCGGCGGCGAGGCGCGCCGCGGCGGGGGCGAAGACGTCGCGGCCGTGGAAGGTGGCGGAGCGATGGGGCGCGAACCAGGCCTCGTTGGTGAGCGCGCGCACCTCGAGCAACCCGTCGAGCAGGGTCAGCAGCCCGTTGTCCGGCACCACGAAGCGCTGGTGGCGGGCGTTGCGCGCGACCACGGCGCGCCGGTTGGTGCCGACGCCGGGGTCCACCACTCCGACGAAGACCGTCCCCTCGGGGAAGGACGGGGCGGCGCCGGCGAGGAAGCGGGCGCCGTCGGCGATGGCCCACGGAGAGACGTCGTGGGTGAGGTCGACGATGTGCAGCTGCGGCGAGAGCGAGAGCATGGCGCCCTTGCAGATGGCCACCGAGTCATCCTGGTGGCCGAAGTCGCTCATGAACACCACCAGCGCGGGGTCGGCCCTGACCGGGGCGGCGAGCACCAGCACGGCCAACGAGAGGACGATGGAGCGACGCATGCAATGACTCCCGGAGTTCCGCGTAGAGTGACGGCAGACGATGAACCTGATCCTCAACCTACTCTGGGTGGTGTTCGGCGGCGGCTTTCTTCTGGCGCTGGAGTACGCGCTGGTGGGCGTGGTGTGTTGCCTCACCATCGTGGGCATCCCCTTCGGGCTGCAGTGCTTCAAGCTGGCGGGCCTCGCGCTGTGGCCCTTCGGCAAGGACTTCGACGACAGCCCCCGCGGCGGCGGCACCAGCCTCATCTTCAACGTGCTGTGGTTCGTCTTCGCCGGCCTCTGGATCTGCCTCACGCACCTCGCGGCGGCGCTGACGTTGGCGGTCACCATCATCGGCCTCCCCTTCGCGCTGCAGCACCTCAAGTTCGCGCTGATGTCGCTCACGCCTTTCGGCGTGCGGGTCTACCAGCGCGCGTAGGCGCCTTCTGCCGGGCGCGCTTCGCCACGCGGGGTGGCGCGACGAAGGCGCCGCGGTGGGCCGCTTCGAGCCACGGGCGCAGCGCCTCCGCGTCGTCTGCCAGCGTGTCCGGCATCACCACCCAGCGCGTCATCGCCCGGCCGCCGGGGCGCCGCATGGGGTCGAAGCCCTCGGCGCCGTCGAGCGCCATCGCCGCCTGGTAGCGCGGCTCGTCCTGGAGCTTGAGCACCACCCGGCCGTCCCAGACCAGCGCGTAGATGTGGCCGCGGGCGAAGAAGGCGTCGCTGCCGAACATGAAGCGGGTGGTGACCTCCGGGAGCTCCGCCGACAGCTCCTCGAGCAGCGCCTTGAGGTGGGCGTCGAGGGAGCTCATTGCAGCTGCGTGGGTTCGCCCTCGACGCGCCAGGCGTTCAACAGCCGCACCCGGACGTCCGGAGGCTCGAAGGTGAACTGCCACAGCGACTTCCACCAGGTGCTACCCAGCATCTTGTCGTCGCTGTCGGGGAGCTTGCGCGCCACCTTGCGGCTGAAGTGCAGCACCGACTCGTCGAACTTGGGGTCGCCGGACTTCTCCACGATGGAGACGTCGGCCAGGGCGCCGGTGGCGTCGGTGGTCATCTCCAGCACGGTGCGCAGCCGCACGCTCTGCACGCGCTCGCGGATGCCCTCGCCGAAGGCCATCATCTGCATGCCCGCTTCGCGGAAGCGCTGGTCTTCGGCGTTGGGCCCGGAGCCGGTGCCGTTCATGATGGCGCGGCCCATCGCCGAGTCGGCCACCTTGCGCGAGGCCTGCGCCGAGGGCGCGGTCATGCTCCCCAGCAGCACGTCGGCGGCGAACTGCCCGGCGAAGGGCGACATCTCGATGTTCGCCGCGGGCAGGGCGCCGCGCATCGCGCGCTGGTAGTTCTTGAAGTGCCCCGGCACGTTGCCCACCGCGATGGCCGCCGCGCCCACGTGTTGCCGCAGCTCGGTGTTGAGGCGCCGCTGGATCTTGTCTGCGTTGTACGCGTTCACCGCCTCCTGGTCGGGGAGCTCATCGGGGCGGTTGGTGATGGTGGTGCCGCGCACGGCCTCGCTGACGCCGCCGGTGCCGAGCGACATGGCGAAGGCCTCGCTGGGCAGCAGGCTGGGGCGGGCGCCATCGCGCGTCGCGCCGCCGGGGAGCCCGGCGTTGCTGCTGGGGAGATCTTCGCCTCCGCCTTCACCGCTCCCGGCCGCCGGCGTCTCGGCGGTCACCTGCGGGCGCTCGGCCACGGGCTGGTTCTTCTTCTTCTGGAGCGGCGTGGGCCGGGGACGTTGCTCCGGGGGCGTCGTCGCGGGCTCGGGTTCCGGCTCCGGTTC
The DNA here is from genome assembly GCA_937875615.1 of uncultured Archangium sp. GTDB lineage: Bacteria > Myxococcota > Myxococcia > Myxococcales > Myxococcaceae > Archangium_A. Next base: position 18,858 of record CALNBU010000010.1, on the reverse strand, counting down.
TGGCGCGACCTCGGTCCAGGCGAGCGACTCCAGGCGCATGGGCGTGCGCGGCCCGGGGGCAGGCGGCGGGCGGCCCGACAGGAACAGCGCGGCGCCGACGTGCAGCCCGAGCGAGACCACCACCAGGGCGGCGACGCGGCGGTGGTCCTGGCGCTCCTCTCGCACGGCGGTGTGCATACCACTTGTGTTGCCGCTGGCGTGGAAGTCGGCGCATTTCGGGTAGAAGGCGCCGGATGTTGCCCTTCGCGCCACCGCTGGAGCCGATGCTCGCCCGGGCCGACGACGAGCTTCCCTCGGGCGAGGGCTGGCTCTACGAGCCCAAGTGGGACGGCTTCCGCGCGGTGGTGTTCCGCGACGGCGCGGAGCTGGTGTTGAGCAGCCGGAGCGGGCGACCGCTCCAGCGCTACTTCCCCGAGCTGACGGAGGCGCTGGCCCGCGCGCTGCCCGAGCGCGCCGTCGTCGACGGGGAGATCATCCTCCCCACGCCGCGCGGGCTCGACTTCGACGCGCTCCAGGCGCGCCTGCACCCCGCGGCCTCGCGCATCGCCAGGTTGAGCCGGGAGACGCCGGCCGGCTTCGTGGCCTTCGACCTGTTGGCGCTGGGCGACGTCGACCTCCGCGCGCGGTCGAACCTCGAGCGACGCGAGGCGCTGGTGGCCGCCTTCGTCGCGCACGGCGACTGCTTCGTGACGCCGCAGACCGTGGAGCCGGGCGAGGCGCGGCGCTGGTTCGAGCTCTTCGAGGGGGCGGGGTGTGACGGCGTCATCGCCCGCCGCGGCGAGGCGCCGTACGCCTCCGGCGAGCGGGCGATGGTGAAGGTGAAGCACGGGCGCACCGTGGACTGCGTGGTCGGCGGCTGGCGCGAGGGGAAACAGCCGGGCACGGTGGGCTCGCTGTTGCTCGGGCTGTACGACGAGGCCGGCGTGCTGCACCACGTCGGTCACACCGCCTCCTTCACGGCGAAAGAGAAGCGCGAGCTCCTGGGGTTGCTGCGGCCGCTGGAGGGTGGCGAGTCCTTCGGCGCGGGTCGCACGCCAGACGCCCCCAGCCGCTGGAGCCGGCGCGACGAGGCCGCACCGCAGTGGGTGCCGCTGCGGCCGGAGCTGGTGTGCGAGGTGCGCTACGACTTTCTGCAGGGGCCGAGGTTCCGTCACGCCTCGACCTTCCTGCGCTGGCGCCATGACAAGCCCCCGCGCGACTGCGTCACCGCGCAGCTGCTCCCGCCGCGCCCCTTCCGCCTCGACGACGTCGTGGCCCTGAGCCCCTCCCGTGTCGCTTCGCGTTGAGCAGCTGGAGCCGGTCGCCGCGGAGGTGAACCGCCAGCTCGCGGGCGGGGTGGTGCAGAAGGTGCACGCGCCCACCACCACCCGCGTGTACCTCGAGGTGCGGGTGCCGGGCCGCAGCGCGCTGCTGTTGCTCTGCTCCGAGGTGGGGGCGGCGCGGCTCTCGGCGGTGGAGCACCGGCCGTCCAACCCGCCCGTGCCGCCCACCTGGCAGTCGGTGCTGCGGCGCGAGCTCACCGGCGCCAGGCTGGCCGACGCGGAGGCGCTGCCGGCGCGCCGGACGCTGTTGTTGCACCTCACGAAGGGGGAGCGGTTCCTCACCCTGGTGCTGGAGGTGACGCGGGCGCCGGTCATCGCGCTGCTGGTGGGCGACAAGGTGTTGACGCACGCCCTGCCGGGGCGCCCCGGGTTGCGGCCGGGCCAGCCGTGGACGCCGGAGCCCACAGGGGAGCTGCCGGCGCCCGGGCCGTCGCTGCCGGATGACGACTCGCCCGGCGTGCCGCGCTTCCTGCCGTTGTTGCACAGCCTCGAGGTGCGGTTGGCGCCGGTCGAGCAGAAGCGCTGGGACGACGCGCGCCGCGCCCCGCTGGTGGCGAAGCTCAAGAAGCTGCGCGGCACCATCACCAAGGTGCGCGCGGAGGCCAGCCGCGGGCCGCTGGCCGAGGCGCTGCGCAGGGAAGGGGAGCTCCTCGCGCAGAACCTCCACCGCCTGCGGCGCGGCGCGCCGTCGGTCTCGCTGACGGAGTACGGGGCCGACGGCGAGGTGCGCGAGGTGACGGTGACCCTCGACCCACGGCGCGGGCCGAAGGAGGAGGTGGAGCGCCGGTTCCACCAGTACCGGCGGCTCCTGCGGGGCGTGGAGCTGGCGACGAAGCGCCTGGCGCAGCTGGAGGCGGAGGCGACGGCGCTGGAGCAGGCCTCGGCGGCGCTCGACGCCACGCCGGCGGCGGCGCCCGTACACCGGGCGAAGTCCGCGGGGCCCGTCGCCTCGCTGCCCTACCGGGAATACCTGGGCCACGGCGGCCAGCGGCTGTGGGTGGGGCGGGGCGCGGCGCACAACGACGAGCTGACCTTCCACGTGGCCCGGCCGTACCACCTCTGGCTGCACGCGCGCGGGGTGCCGGGCGCCCACGTGGTGGTGCCGCTCGACAAGCAGGGCGCGTTGCTGCCGGAGGTGTTGCTGGACGCGGCGCATCTGGCGGCGCACCACTCCGACGCCAGGGGCGAGCCGCGGGTCGAGGTCAGCTACGTGGCGGTGAAGCACGTGCGGAAACCGCGCGATGCCGGCCCCGGGGCGGTGGTGTACACCCGTGAAAAGACTCTGCTCTTGCGTCTGGAGCCGGAGCGATTGGCCCGGTTGCTGGCGACCACAAACCCCGTTTGATCCCCCATGGGGAGCGTGTTAAGCGCGCGCACCTTTGACGTGGCTGTCTTACCCTCCCGCTGGAGTGCCGATTTGTTGGCGTCTTCGTTTCCAGAACGTGTCACTCCGTTAACGACGGACGCGGAGACGTCGGGATACGCCCAGCAAACGGGCCGGGACCATCAAGTAAAATCAAAGGTTTGTTCGTACAACGCGAACGCTGACGTACCGGCACGCAAGTTGCCATACGCCGCGTTCAACTCCTGGAGGAACGCGTGATGCGTGCGCTGGTGGCAATTCTGGTGGTGCTGATGCCGGCGTGGGCTCTCGCCGATGATGCGCCCGACGCAGGAACGCAGGTGGAGGAAAACAATTCCGCCGGGGAGACCCAGGGTGAAGCGCCGCCAGCGGAGGCGAAGCAGGCCGACAACCCGCTCGCCAAGGCAGTTCAGGCCCGCACGCCCGAAGCGCAGGCGCTGCAGTCCGGCTTCCAGCTCATCACCGCGGTCGACCACTACCTCGGCACCGGCACCTTCGTGGACCCTGACCTCTACGCGTCGCTGATTGCCTACCTCACGGTGATTCCCCAGTACCTGTTCGGCGTGGGCAACCAGCGCCTGGTGCTGAGCGGCTCGCTGCGCTTCGTGTGGGAGTACTCCATGCCGGACAACGCCATGGCGCGCCGGTGGGACACCTGGGATACCGCCATCAACCTCTCGGCGCCGGCCATGTTCCGCTTCTTCAAGGGCGCCTTCGACGGCGCGTGGAAGACGGGCATCAGCCTCACCCCCAGCGTGGGCATCACCGTCCCCACCTCGCTGGCGAGCTGGAACGCGGGCCTCATCGGTGGCGTGCGCGCCGGCCTGACGCTGTCGAGCTCGGTGGGCATCGTCGACTTCCGCGCCAACGTGACGGGCACGCGCAACATCCACGCGCAGCAGCAGTCTGGCATTCGCAACCCGGCGCTGAGCGGCGGTCCGGGACGAGACCAGAGCGGCAATCTCCTCGCGGTGTGCCGTCCCGGCGAGCAGCTCTGTGGCGTGGGCGGCAACAACGTGGCGTGGTTGCTGAGCGCCGGCGGGCAGATCCAGGTGCGCGCCACCGGCAGCCTGCTGTTCTTCGTCGGCTACACCTACATCATGCAGTGGCGGTACCCGGCTTCGGGTGGCGTCGACGAGTACACGCCTCCGTACCTCACGTCGGACGGAAACCCGGCGGCGCAGCCCGGCGCCGGTCGCTTCGACCGCACCAGCGCGTACTTCGGCGCCAGCTACCAGGTGAACGAGCACTACTCGGTCGACCTCGGCGCCTCGACCATCCAGACGCCGCTGGTCGTCGACGCGAACGGCAACTGGTCGCCTCGCTTCCCGTTCTGGGCGACGACCAACACCAACGACAACGCCACCTCCATCTTCTTCTCATTCACGGCCGCCTACTGACCCATGCACCTCACGACGCAAACCAACGGAGAACCCATGACTCGTCGCTCCATTCCATGGCGCCTGTTCGCGGCCTCGCTCGCCCTCGCGGCGGCGGGCTGTGCGCAGAGCAACGGAGATGTCTCTCAGGTGCAGCCGAACGTGGTGAAGAAGGGCGACCTGCTCGATGGGCAGTGGTTCTTCCGCAACACCGTGACCTGGACGCCGTTCAACACCCAGTTCACCTTCCCCGGCCAGACCGGCAACATGGAGAAGGTGGTCTGGGAGGTTCAGCAGAACTTCCTCGTCGGCTACCGCAGCTACCCCTTCACGCCCGGCTCTGAGGCCAACGTCGATCAGGACTCGATCGTCTCGGGCACCACGGCGAAGTACTGCGACGCCGCGGGCAAGTGCGTGGGTGGCTACAAGTACTACGGCGCGCCCATCGTGGCCTTCCCCATCGCCAGCCACTTCGACGTGCAGCGCGTGGTGAACACCTCGACGGGTGAGCCCACCAACGTCATCACCGAGAACACCACCGACCGGCCCTGGAATCAGCGCGAGTTCATGCGCGTGAACTGGGCGGCCAACGTGCTCAACCAGCAGCAGGGCATGATGTGGAACACGGTGCAGAACCCCAACAACCCGCTGCTGGTGGGCAACGCCAACTGGATTCAGCCCAACGAGCCCGACAGCGACCCCTACGACTGGCCGACCTTCGAGTACACGGACCGCGACGGCGACGACGTCAAGGAGCTGACCTACTTCGACGTGACGGGCCGCTACCTGGCCAACCCGGCGAGCATCAACTACTACGGCTACATCCTGCCCTACTGCTGGTTCTCCTACGGCGATGACTGCGCCTCGTCCGAGATCCGCATGCGCATCTCGGTGGCCAAGGTCGATGAGTCCTGGAGCCGGGACTACGAGCCGCTGGTCTACGGCAACGATCTCATGGCGTACTTCGGCTTCTTCCGCACCGAGCGCCTGACCTGGGACCAGAAGTTCGGCGTGACCGAGTCTGGCCGCATCCTGCTCGCGCAGCGTCACCGCATCTGGAAGGAGTACTACCGGAAGAGCGACGGCAAGGTGACCGGGGAGTCCATCCCCCTCGCGCAGCGCGAGCCCACGCCGGTGAAGTACTACTTCACCCCGGCCCACAAGATGGGCGGCGCCGAGCGCTACAAGGAGTTCTGGGAGCCCGGCCGGGTCATCGAGCGTGACTTCGACCGCTCCTTCCGTCGCGCGGTGGCGGCGGCGAAGGGCGACGGTTCGTCCGATTACCAGTCGCAGCCGCAGATGTTCCACCTCTGCAACAACCCGGTCACCGTCAACGATCCGGGGGCCTGTGGCACGCCTGGCTTCTCGCCGAAGATCGGCGACCTGCGCTACAGCTTCGTGAACACCGTGGCGGAGCCGGTGGCCAACGGTCTCCTCGGCTACGGCCCCAGCTCGGCCGACCCCGAGACCGGGCAGCTCATCTCCGGCATGTCGAACACCTACACCTGGGGCGTCGACCAGCTGGGCCGCGATGTCCTCAACTGGATCCACCTGCTCAACGGCGACGTGAACGTCAACGAGTACATCTCGGGCAAGATCGTCCAGGACTTCATCGCCAACCACAAGACGTACAACGTACGCACCATCAACGGCGCGCTCCAGGCTGGTCTGCAGGGCACCCCGACGCGCAACGAGGAGTCGATCGGCGCGTTCGACCGTCCCACCTCGCGCCTGAGCAACACCATGTCGCGCATCCTCGCCGACAAGAACAGCATCCGCGGCACCGGCGACGTCAACAAGCGCATGGTGCAGGAGCTGGCCAAGCACCCCGACCTCGAGGCGGTGTTCCTCGACAACCCGGAGGTCAAGGCCGACCTGGTGGGCCTGCTGCCGACCTTCGCCCGCGCCGAGGCCGCCCGGAACCCCGAGCTGCTCCGCGCCGCGTCGCGCGACGTGCTCCTCAACGTGCGCGAGGCGCACAAGTGGGAGAAGCAGCGCATCGAAGAGCTCTCGCGGAACAGCATCACCACCTTCGACTTCTACGACCGCACGCTGCTCGAGCTGGCGGCCCGGAAGCAGGGTGAGCGCATCAACCGCATCAACACGCTGATGGGCGAGGGGATGACGCTCGAGCGGGCCGCGGTGCAGGCCGACGACGAGCTCGCGAAGTCGCTGCGTCAGCAGGTGTGGCTGGCGACCGCGCTGCACGAGACCGGTCACACGCTGAACCTGCGGCACAACTTCCAGGGCTCCTTCGACTCGGTGAACTACTTCGACGAGTACTGGGAGATCCGCAAGCCGACGCTCACCGTCGATCAGAACGGCGTGAAGAAGCTCCCGCGCACGCCGGCCGACCTCAAGATGGTGGCCGACGCCACCGACGCCGTGGGCCAGCTCAGCCTCTTCGAGGGGCTGCACCGCGGCGAGTACTCCTCGATCATGGATTACTCAGGTCGCACCTTCAACGACTGGAACGGGCTCGGCAAGTACGACGAGGCGGCGATCATCTTCGCCTACTCCGGCGACAGCGAGCCGGGATGGGTGGAGGTCTTCGACAGCGCGCGTCGGACCAGCGTGACCCTGCCGGGCTCCGACGGCGCGAACGTGACGGTGTCGGGTGCCGGCGCGGACCTGCCGATGGTCAACGTGACCCACACCAACCCCAGCATCCCCAACTACACCGAGCGCTTCCACTACACGATGGTGCCGCTGCACTTCGGCGAGGCCACGCCCGGCGCGCCGGTGGAGTCGGTCATCGAGAGCGGCGTCAACAAGCTGCGTGAGCGTCACCTCGAGCGCTGGAGCACGGTGGTGGCCGACGAGCAGCGGGTGCGTGAGGCGTTGTTGGCCAACCCCACGCTCATCGATGATCCCGACACGGCCGCTGGCGTCATCGGAGACGCGAAGCTGCGCGTGCCGTACATGTTCTGCAGCGACGAGTCGGCCGATGGGCCGGTGCTGTCATGCAACCGCTTCGACCTGGGTGCCGACTACTACCAGATGGTGACGGCGGCGATCTCCCAGTACTGGTCGTACTACTTCGACTCGCACTTCCGTCGCGACGCGCCCTCGTTCTCGGGCAACTCGGCGCTGTACTCGACCTACCGCGCGTTCAACCTCGCGGCGAACTCGTACAAGCACTGGGTCTACGAGTTCTACAAGAAGTCCGAGGCGAACCAGGAGCAGGTGCTTCGCTACAAGTTCGACGCCACCTTCCAGGACATGTGGACCATGGCGGTGCTCGACGGCATCAACCAGCACCTCGCGGTGATGACGGTGCCCCCCGACGGCTTCTACATGTTCCGCCCCAACCTGGTGACCGGCCCGCGTTGGGACGTGATCTCGCAGGGTGAGGACTACGACTACGAGACGTCTGCGGGCGTGCAGCGCCTCACCGAGTACGCGCAGAATCGTGGCGCGACCAACACCGTGGTGGTGCCTCGCGGCCTCGGCCGTCGCATGTACAGCAGCTACGACTTCAAGGGTGGCTACGGGTTCTTCACGCGCATGAACGAGGCGGGTCACTACTTCGACCAGATCGGCGCGATGTTCGCCGCCGTCGACCCGTACTTCGAGGTGCAGGGCGTCGACCAGACGGCCGACTTCCAGCGCTACACCATCCCGTACTACCTGGTGTTCCGCGACGAGCTGCAGGACACGTTCAGCGCGCTCTGGACCGAGGACGAGAACAAGCTGCGCCCCACGTTGTTCAAGCAGCCGCTCGAGACCTACCCGGTGGGTGGTGACGACGGCATCGGCGAGGTCGCGGGCATCGAGTGGCCCACGTTCGTGCGCGGCACCGACTTCTTCCAGGGCTTCAACTACCCGCGGGTGAAGGGGACCTGCGCGGCTGGCCAGAACCCGTTCCGTGACGACTGCTTCGACAGCGCCGGGCGCATGACGCCGGCGCCGGCGAACATCCAGGTGACGTGGACCTCGCAGCAGTTCGGCCTGCTCTACGGCATGGCGTTCTTCAGCGCGAACTACGACCTGGACTACGCGAAGGCCAACCAGATCTACAAGCTGGGGGCAGGGGACAGCTTCACGGTCGCCTCCGGTTGGCGCACGGTGGAGTTCCACGACCCGCGCACCGGTCATCGCTACGTCGCGGTCGAGCCCTGCAGCACCTCGTGCCCGGCCCACGACCCCAACCTCCCGTACGACAGCACGCCTGCCGTCCGCATGATCAACATCAGCAATGAGATCCTGCAGATGGTGAACGACCCGGGGACGTGCCCGGTGCCGGCGTACCTCGTGCAACTCGGCTGGGCCTGCATGGACCAGGCGCAGGCCAACAACCCCTCGCTCGTGGAAGATCGGCGCCGGTACTGGCTGGAGACGCTCCAGTTCCAGGTCGGCATGCTCGATATGCAGCGCGGCTTCTACACCATCTTCGGAAAGGCCTGGTGAACACCATGGCTCGTGGAGAATTCAACATGAAGGCGCTCTCACGCATCACCCTGGCGTTGGTCGGTTCGGCGATGATCGCAGGCTGTTCGCAGCCCGAGATGATCGACCGCACGCAGCCCAACTACATCAAGAAGTCCGACCTCGACGGCGTCTGGTACATCAAGGAGACCATCGTCGATGCGCCCGAGACGCCCAACGGCGTGGCCACCGTCGGCTACGGCGGCAAGCTCGAGAAGATCCGCTGGGAAATCCAGGAGGACATGCTCGTCGCGGTGCGCTCCTACGAGGTGGTGCCGGGCGCGGACCCCCGCGTCGACCGTGAGAAGTCGGCGCGCGGCAACGTGATGTTCCATGACGGCAAGCCGTACAAGGGCAACGTCGTCTTCGCCTACCGGATCCAGAGCCACTTCGACCGGGTGCGCGACTACAACCGCGCCACCGGCACCGCCAGCGAAGAGACCAACGTGCTGGTGGAGAACTCGGTGGACGCGCCCTGGTACCAGCGCGGGTACATGCGGGTCGACTTCCGCCAGAATCTGGCGAACAACGCTGACTCCGACTGCACCAACATGTTCGGGTACTCGTTCGGTTGCGTCGGCGGGAACCGGCTGCTGGTCGTCAACTTCACCACCGACCAGGACCAGAACCAGTACGACCTGGCGCAGGTGTTCGAGCGCGACGCGAACGGCCGCCTGAACTACTTCGACTGGACCGCGCAGGCCATCGCCGACCCCCGGTCGCTCTACTACCCGGGCTACGGCGCCATCCCCTACTGCTGGCTGAACTCCGAGTACGACTGCGAGAACGTGGACATCCGCGTGCGGACCTCGGTGCTGCGCGTCGACCAGCAGGCCAATGACTACGAGCCGTTGGTGTACAACGACAAGCTGATGGTGAAGTTCGGTTACTTCCGCCAGGAGGCGGCGAGCTACTCCATCGACTTCGGCTACACCTACTCGGGCATGCAGTTCTTCGCCATGCGCCACAACATCTGGGAGCGCGCGCACGACGAGCAGGGCGCGGTGATCCCGGTGACGCAGCGCGCGCTCAAGCCGATCGTCTATTACATGTCGGAGAACACGCCCGCCGAGCTCCGCCCCTCCATCGCGCAGAACGTGGCGCAGGCGCAGGGCTTCGACCCGCGGGAGACCATCGAGGCCTCGTGGGATCGCGCGTTCCGTCGCTCCGTGGCGGTGCCCCGTGGTCTCGAGGTCGCCGACGTCCCGCAGATGTTCTACGTCTGTGAGTCTCCGGTGCCCGAGGGCGCGCCGGCGGCCTGCGGCAAGGCCGGCACCTTCGTGCGGCCGGGCGACATCCGCTACCACCTCGCGAACTACGTCGACCAGAACGCCGGCGGCCTGCTGGGCCTCGGGCCCTCTGCCATGGACCCGGAGACGGGCCGCGTGGTGTCGGCGGCGGCGAACGTCTACGGCCCGGTGCTCGATGCGTGGGCCGGTGGCTCACAGCAGGTCATCGACGTGGTCAACGGCGACATCACCCCCGCCCGGCTGGTCGCCGGTGAGGACATCCGCGACTACGTGAAGGCCAACTTTCACCCCACCGATCCGCGTCGTCCGGCCTCGGGCCCCTGGCAGTCGCAGCAGGGCCTGAGCTCCGACGCCGCGCGTCCCGCCAGCACCATGATGGGCGTCAACGGCCTGCTCAAGGGCATCGTCCAGCAGTGGCGCGACCAGGGTCGTCCGCCGGTTTCGTCCGGCAACCGCCGCGAGCTCATTCAGGAGATGATCAAGAAGAGCCCGCAGCTGGAAGAAGAGCTCTACAACCTGCCTGAGCTGCGGACCGCGGTCGCCGCCCGCTCCACCAACTGGGACTTCCAGCAGCGCATCAAGCAGGACCCTCAGCTCTATCGCGCGGTCGCGCGCGGCATGTTGTTCGGCGACGATCCGGTGGAGAAGGAGCGCGCCTGGCGCCGCAACCTGGTCGACTCGAACGTGGGCTGCTTCTACGAGTACAGCTACGCCGACGAGGACTACGAGGGGCTGGCGAAGAGGAAGAAGACCTACGAGCTCCAGCGCATCGACCTGCACAAGGCCGCCGGCAAGAGCGACGAGGACGCGCTGCGGTTGGCCAAGTCCGACGTGTACAACTCGCTGCGCCGTGAGGCCTACCGCTCGGTGCAGGAGCACGAGATTGGCCACACGCTCGGCCTGCGCCACAACTTCACGGGCTCCGTCGACGCCATCAACTTCCACGACGGCTACTGGGACCTCCGCAAGGAGACCATCGGCGTGCGCGTGGCGGGTGAGCGCGTGTTGCCGGTCACCCCGCAGAACCTCCTGGACGCGTCCAAGAAGAACCAGCGCCAGATCGACGAGGGCATGTACGAGTACGAGTACTCCACCATCATGGACTACGGCGCGCGTCCGAACTCCTCCACGCGCGGCACCGGCAAGTACGACGACGCGGCGATCCTCTTCGCCTACGCTGGTGGCTCCGAGCCGGGTTGGGTCGAGGTGTTCAACGAGCTGCGCACCGACTACGCGCAGCCGAACATCACGCTGCCGCTCGACAACCAGGCCCGCGTCTTCACCGCGCGTGGCGCCCACGTGGAGATCCCGCTGGCGCACGTCGAGCACTACACGCCGGCGTCGACCTTCTACTCTGACAAGTACCACTACACGACGTTGCCCTTCCATTTCGCCGACCAGGGTGGCGGTGCGCCGGCTGACGCCAGCGACAACCGCTCGCCGTTCGAGCGCATGCTGGACCAGGGCATCTCGCGCATGAACAACCGCTCGTTCCGTCCCTGGAGCGAGATGAAGGCGCACTACGAGCGCGTGGCCGCCGAGCTGAAGGACTTCCAGCTCTCGGTCGGTTCGCTCGACCAGGAGTCGGGCTACGACAGCGACTACGATCGCGCGCGCATCATCGTGACCAACTCCGGCGGTCGGGAGATCCCGGTCGAGGTGCCGTACATGTTCTGCTCGGACGGCGAGGTCGGCGCGAACCTGCTGTGCAACCGGCACGACCAGGGCGTGGACGTCTACGAGATGACCACCAAGTGGATCGAGCGCTTCGAGCAGGCGTACGTGTTCGAGAACTTCCGGCGCGACCGCTTCGGCTACGGCATCAACAACGTGGTGGGCCGCAAGTTCGGTCGGTACCTCTACAACATCCCGAACGTGTACCAGCAGTGGCTGTACACGATTTACTTCCTCGCGAAGTACTACCAGCTCACGCCTGAGGAGATGGACCAGTACTACGGCCTGGGCGATCCCATCTACCAGAACTACTGGACCATGGCCGTGGTCGACTCGACCAACCTGATGATGCAGCAGTTCAGCATTCCTCAGGCCGGCTACTACGGCCAGAAGACCGACAGCACCTGGGAGTATGTGTCGTCGGGTGATCCGCAGAACCGTCGGCTCAGCGACGCCGCGGAGAACGCCTTCCGCCAGACGCAGAACAACGCCGGCTACACCGAGATCGTCTACGTGCCGCGTGGTCCGGGCCGCAGCATGTTCACGGTGTACGACAGCTTCGGGTACGACAATTTCACGCGCATCAACGAGTCGGGTCACTTCTGGGACGTGCTGTCGGCGATGTTGGCGCTCACGACCAATGAGACCAACTTCCTCGGCGTGGACCGCGGCGCAGACGCGCTCGCGTACTCGCTGCCGTACTACCGGGTCTTCTACCGGGAGCTCGCGCCGATGTTCAACGCGTACTGGACCAGCGACACCACGTACTACTCGCCCATGTTGGCCCGCCAGAATGACGGCACCGCCTTCATTCAGCTCCCGACCTTCGTGCGCGCCGAGAACTTCGTCCCCGGCTTCGTGTACCCGCCGGCGGCGGTGACGCCGGTCGACAACACCGGGACCCCGATGGCGCTGAACAAGGCCGCTCCGGTTCAGACGTGGACCTCGCGCTACTACGCGCAGCTCCTGGCGATGGCGAGCTTCACCGCGAACCTCAACTCCGAGTTCGCCGAGTTGAACCGGGTCTACCGGCTCGGCTCGTCGGACAACCTGGTGCCCGCCCCCGGCTTCGAGTCGGTGGAGTTCGCTGACCCGTTCGGTGGTGGCTTCACCTACGCCGCCTTCAAGAAGACGGGCGTGACGCCGGTGCCGGCCTCGGCGGTGATGGTGGAGCGCGCGGCCGCGGCCTCCAACAACTGGTTCTTCGCGCGCGACAACGACACCACCGTCGACGGAAAGACGGCGGCTCAGTGGGAGGCGGAGACCCGCGATGCGACGCGGACGCTGGAGATCATGCGCGGCATGTACTCGGTGTTCGGCAGCGACTGGCGCTGAGCCACTGATGGTTTGACCAGCGCGCCTGCTTCCGACGAGGAGGCAGGCGCGTTGTTTTTTTTGCTACATCTTCCCCTACCGTGCAGCGCAGGCTCAGACAGCTCGACCTCTTCGGGCGACCCACGCGGACCCAGGTGGTGGCAGCGCCGCCGCCGAGTGCGTCACCCGCTGTCGTTCCCGCTCCACCGTCTGTCTCGCCGGAGGAGGTGGGTGCGCCTCGGGCGATGCCCAGTCGGCAGGAGACGTTGGCGCGCGCCCGTACGCTGGCGATGCGCATCGCCGGACAGCTGGAGGGCGGCGTCAAGGTGTTGCTGGCGGTGCATGACAACCGCTCCACGATGTTGAGTTACCGGAAGCAGCCGCCGCTGCTGCGGATCCGCGCGCACCACATGTTCCTCGACGCGCCTGACCCGGTGGTGCGCGCCATCGCCGACTACGCCGGACGGGGGCAGGCGGCGGCGGGGTCGGTCATCGACGACTACATCGCGCGCAGCCAGGACACCATCGCCGCCTTGCCGCGGCGCCCGAAGCTGCTCGAGTCCCGGGGCCGCTGTCATGATCTCCAGGCGCTCTTCGACGAGCTCAACCAGCTCCACTTCGAGGGGAAGATCGCGGCGCGCATCGGCTGGGGGCGCCACACCCGGCGCCTGCGTCGGCGCTCCATCCGGCTGGGCGTGTACGATCACGCCGCGAAGGAGATACGCATCCACCCGGCGCTCGACAACCCGGACGTGCCGCGCTTCTTCGTGGAGTTCATCGTCTTCCACGAGATGCTCCACCAGCTCTTCCCCAGCGCGCGAGACACCGGCCGGCACGTTCACCACCCCGCGGAGTTCCGTGAACGGGAGCGGGCCTTCCCCCGCTATGAGCTCGCGCTCTCCTGGGAGAAGGCGCACCTCAAGGAGCTGCTCAGGCGCTGAGGGAGAGGAAGCGTCGCCCTCGGGGAGAGAGCTCGTAGCCGACCTCGAAGCTCTGCGTCAGGCCCAGCTTCTTGAGTTTCACCACGCGGGCCTTGAAGGGCTTCGTCTCCTGCCCGAGGTGCTTCGCCAGCTGGGAGGCGGCGGTGCGCGGGTGCTTCCCGATGAGCGTCAGCACCTGTCGGGTCCACGGCGCCTGGGCGTCGAAGCGCGCCAGCCTGGCGTGGAGCGCGTCGAGCTCAGCGTCGGTGAGCTGATCGTTCATGGCGGTCGCCACCCGATCTCCGTCGCCCGCGTGGTGCAGGTCCACCCGGAAGACCCGGGTGGCGGGGGTGAGCTTCTTCTTCGCCACCGGGGCCATGAACGCGAGCAGCGCCGCGCGGGAGTCGAAGCCGCTGGCCTTCGCGTCGGCCTCGGAGATGTCGCGCAGGGCCACTTCGCTGACGGCGTCGACCTCCACCACCCCGATGGGGTGCACCCGGTAGCGCCCCCCGGCCTTCACCTGTGGCCGGGTCCACTGGCGGAAGGTGAGCCGCACTGCGCCATCGACCAGCCCGGCGTGAAAGCGTTTCTGGAAGAGCAACATGGCAGTCCGTATAAGCACCCGACATGAGACGCGCGAAGATTGTCTGCACGCTGGGCCCTGCGAGCAGCTCGCAGGAGATGCTGGAGAAGCTGATTCACGCAGGCATGGACGTGGCCCGGTTGAACTTCAGCCACGGCACCCACGCCGACCACCTCGCCACCATCGAGCGCCTCCGCGGGGCGCAGCTCAAGGTGCGGAAGGCGGTGGGCATCCTGGGAGATCTCCAGGGACCGAAGATCCGCACTGGCAAGCTGGAGCAGGGCGCCGTCGAGCTCGTCGAGGGCCGGGAGCTGTCGATCACCACCGATGAGTCGGTGCTGGGGACGCAGGAGCTGGTGTCGACCACCTACCCGCACCTCGCGTCCGACGTGAACGTGGGAGATCGCATCCTGGTCGATGACGGTCTGCTCGAGCTCAAGGTGATCGCCACCGACAAGAAGCAGCTGATCCGCACGGAGATCATCCACGGCGGCACGCTGAAGAACAACAAGGGCATCAACCTCCCCGGCGTGGCGCTGCGGGCCGAGGCGCTCACCCCGAAGGACCGTGAAGATCTCATCTTCGGCCTGAAGAACGGGGTCGACATGGTGGCGCTGTCCTTCGTGCGTACGCCGGAAGACATCGAGATCTGTCGTGAGGCGATGCGGGAGGCGGGCAAGGTGGTGCCCATCATCGCCAAGCTGGAGAAGCCCGAGGCCATCGCGCGGCTCGACGCCATTCTGGACAAGACCGACGGGGTGATGGTGGCGCGCGGCGACCTGGGCGTGGAGATTCCTCCCGAAGAGGTGCCGGCCATCCAGAAGGACATCATCCGCCGCTCCAACGCCCGTGGTCTGCCGGTCATCGTGGCGACGCAGATGCTCAACTCGATGATCGAGCACCCGCGGCCCACCCGCGCCGAGGCCAGCGACGTGGCCAACGCCATCTTCGACAACACCGACGCGGTGATGTTGTCGGGCGAGTCCGCGTCCGGGCGTTACCCCATCGAGTCGGTGGAGATGATGAACCGCATCGTGGAGGCCGCCGAGTCGGCGATGCGGCAGAGCTTCCCGCGGGTCGGCTCCGGAGAGCCTGCCAAGTTGCCCGCCAGCTTCCCCGACGTGACCTGTGGCGTGGCGTGTCGCGCGGCCCGGGAGGCCGGGGCGGCGTTGATCGTCGCCTTCACCCTGACTGGCACCACCGCGCGGCTGATCTCCCGCTACCGCCCGCAGGTGCCCATCATCGCCTTCTCGCCCAACCAGGAGGTCCGTCGTCGACTGGCGCTCCTCTGGGGCGTGATGCCGCGGGTGCTGGAGCCGGTGCAGGAGACCGAGGAGATGGTTCGCCGCGTCGAGGAGGAGTTGCTCGCGCGCGGGCTGGCGAAGCGGGGCGACCGCATCGTCATCGTGTTCGGCGCGCCGGTGGGTCAGGCCGGTCGCATCAACTCCCTGCGCCTGCACACCATCGAGATGTGAAGCCTCAGCGGGTCTTCAGGGCCCGCTTCGGCACCTCGGCCTCCACGAAGATGCGGAACAGCTCGCGGTCGAGCTGTCCGCCCTCCGACTCCTTCTTGAGGATGTCGAGCGCCAGCTCGTGCGGCACGGCCTTCTTGTAGGGGCGGTCGCTGGCGGTGAGCGCATCGTAGATGTCGGAGATGGCCATCATTCTGGCCTGCACCGGGATCTGCGGCCCGGGCACCGCGCGGGGGTAGCCCTTGCCGTCGAGCTTCTCGTGGTGCGCGTAGGCGATCTCCGGCACCCGGCGCAGCGTGCGGGTCCAGGGGATCTGCGAGAGGAAGCGGAAGGTGTGGGTGACGTGTGACTCGATCTCCTTGCGCTCGGTGGCCGACAGCGAGCCGCGCGGAATCGAGAGCACCTGCACCTCGGCAGGGGACAGCAGCATCTGCGGGCGGTCGCGGGAGTCGTTGAAGGCCAGCTCCGAAATCCCGGTCAGGCGCTCGAAGCCGCCCTGCGCCAGCACGGTGGGCCGGTTGCTCTGGAGGACGAACTCCAGCGCGCCGTCGAGCTCTGCCAGCTCGCGCGCGAGGCGCTCGTTCTCTTCCTGCTCGATGCTGTCGAACTCGCGCTCGCCGCGCAGTCGCACCGCGTCGAGGCGGCGGGCCCACGACGCGAGCTGGCGGTCCTTCCGGGCCAGCTCGAAGCGCTGCTTCAGCACCTCCAGCTCGTGGGGATAGAGCTTCTCGGCCTTCACCAGCACCGGCTCGCGCACACCTATTTTCCCGAAGTCGTGCAGCAGCGAGGCGTAGCGGATCTCCTGGATCTGCTCGGTGGAGAAGCGCAGATCGCGGTGCTCGCCGCTGGACTGCTCGGTGGCCTGCGCCAGGCTGACGGTGAGCGCGGCCACCCGGCTGGAGTGACCGGCGGTGGTGGGATCTCTCGACTCGATGGCCATCACCGAGGCCTGCACGAAGCCCTCGAAGAGCCGGTTGATCTCCTCGTGCAGCATGGCGTTCTCGATGGCCTGCGCGGCCTGGCCGCCCAGCGCCATCAGCAGCTCCACGTCTTCGTCGTCGAAGTCGCCGGACTCCGCGTTGAGCGCCTGGATGACGCCGGTGATGTCGCCCCGGGTGTCGCGCATGGGCACGCAGAGGACGGATCTGGTGCGGTAGTTGGTCTTGGCGTCCCAGTCGCGCTGGAAGCGCGGATCATCGTAGGCGTCGCGGAGGTTCACCACCTCGCCGGTCTGGCCCACCGAGCCGGCGAGGCCCTGGCCCAGGGGAACGCGGATCTCCTGTTTGGCGCCCTGGGCCACCCGGCTCCACAGCTCGTTGCGCTGCCGGTCGACGATGAAGAGCGAGCAGCGGTCGGCTTCGACGACGCGCGCGGCCTCCCGGAGGATCAACGGAAGCAGCGCATCGAGGCTGTGGGCCGCGGCCATGGCCTTGGCCACCTCGAGAATGGCCGACAGCTTGTCGGCGCGGCGTCGGGCCTGCTCCAGATCTGGTTGGTTCACGGGACCCAGAGCTTCCTCCGAACACGCGCGGCGCGGCAACTTCGTGGTAGTCGTTTCGGAAAGCATGGCGCTCCCCCTGCGAATTGCCCCGTCGATTCTGTCTGCCGACTTCGGTCGGCTCGCCGAAGAAGTGAAGGCCATCGGAGACGCCGGCGCGGACTACGTCCACGTCGACGTGATGGACGGCCGCTTCGTGCCCAACCTCACCATCGGGCCGCTGGTGGTGGAGGCCGTCAAGCGCGCCACCTCGCTGCCGCTCGACGTGCACCTGATGATCGTCGAACCCGAGCGGTACATCGACACCTTCGCGAAGGCCGGTGCCTCCATCATCACCGTGCACCAGGAGACCTGCCCGCACCTGCACCGCACGCTGCAGCAGATCCGCGCCGCGGGCGCCCGGCCCTCGGTGGTGCTCAACCCGTCGACGCCGCTGAGCGCCATCGAGGAGGTGCTGGGGGAGGTCGAGCAGGTGCTGTTGATGTCGGTCAACCCGGGCTTCGGCGGCCAGGCCTTCATCGGCGCCACCGTGGACAAGGTGCGGCGGCTGCGTGCGCTGCTCGACGGCCGGGGGTTGACGCAGGTGGAAATCGAGGTCGACGGCGGCATCAACGCCACCACCGCCAGGCTGGTGGTGGAGGCTGGCGCCAACGTCCTGGTGGCCGGGAACGCGGTCTTCAATGCCGGCGACTACCGCGCTGCCATCGCGGCGCTGCGCTGAGTTCTGGCGACGGAAGCGTTTCTCCGGGGCCCGCTCAGGAGGGGCTCTTCGGCCCGCGCAGCAGGCTCACGGCGAAGCCCGCCACCACCAGGGCGCCCAGCACCAGCACACCCCACAGCATGACGCGCTGCCAATTCACCTGATGAATGGGATCCCGGAGGGCCGCCTCGCCGGCGCTGGCGCGGCCCTCACCGAGCGCGGCATCCGGGGGCCACCAGTCGGCGCCGCGCCGTGCGCGCAGCATGGCCAGCGCCATGTCGACGGGGTACGGCGGGTACCGCGCGTGGCGTCTCCCGGCCGCCAGCACGTAGGGGCCGGGCCCCTCGGCGAGGAAGACGAAGCGCTGAGGGAGGAACCCGAGGCTCAGCTGTGGTGCGGCGGCCAGCGGCACGCGCGCGTCGACGCGAAATTCCCGCAGGCGCCCACGGAGCCCGAGCCAGGTCTCGCCCTGGGTCAGCAGCGCGTCGTCGAGGCGGAGGCGGAAGGCGTTGAGGGCGCCCAGGCGCTGCCACGGCGCCTGCGCATCGGCGCGTCCGAAGAGCTCGAGGTTGGCGACTGCGTTGTCGTGGACCAGCTCCAGCTTCGCCGAGTCGGCGGGGACGGCGCCGGGGAGCGCGTAGAAATAGGAGGAGACGCCCTGGGGCGCGACGCCGCCGTCGAGGTTCGTCACCGGAGCCGCGGGCAACCACGCCCGCTCCGGGAGCTCCCGGCTGCGCTCCCGGGCCGACCCCCGCACCGCGAGGCCCTTGAGCGGCGCGCCATCATCGAGGCGGCGCAGCCGGAGGTAGGGCTCGCCCACGTTCGGCAACGCGAGGTCTCTGCGCTCGATGCGCGCGTCGCCCTGGTGGAGCCGCACCACCGCGCCGCGCGCCACGTCCCTCCAGCGCTCGAGATCATTGCTGGCCTCCACCGCGAAGCGCGCCACCACGTCGGT
>CALNBU010000009.1 GCA_937875615.1 uncultured Archangium sp. | reverse complement strand
GCATCGTGGAAGAGAAGGGCTACCGCTTCTCGCTGACGGCGGCCGTCACGCACGCGCTCTCGCTGCTGGAGCCGCGCCTGGCCGACGCGAAGAAGAAGGCCGGTGAGGCGCCCGTGCCGGAGCAGGTGTTGGAGTTCTTCCGCGGTCGGCTGGAGTCGACGTGGCGCGAGGCGCACCGCGCGGACGTGGTGGAGGCGGTGCTGGCGGCGGGCTTCGATGATCTGGTGGCGGCCGGGCTGCGGCTCCGGGCCATCTCCAGCTACGTGGCGCAGCCCGACTTCGCGGCGCTGGCCGCGACCTTCAAGCGCGTGGCCAACATCGTCGAGAAGCAGGCGAAGGACATCACCGCCGCGCCGGTCGACGCCGCAAGGCTGGTCGACGCCGAAGAAAAGGCGCTCCACGCCGAGGTGATGAAGGTGAAGGACGCGGTGCTCGCCGCGGTGCGCGCGGACGACTACGCCCAGGCCATGGCCAGGGTGGTGCCGCTCAAGCCGGTGGTCGACACCTTCTTCGACAAGGTGATGGTGATGGCCGAAGACCAGGCGCTCCGCGAGAACCGGGTGCGGCTGTTGATGGAGATCGGCGCGCTCTTCGGCAACGTCGCCGACTTCTCGAAGCTCCAGGCGGACACGTGAAGCGACTGATCTCTCTCCTCGGCGCGCTGGTGTTGTGGCCCGGCTGCGGGATGCAGGGCGAGCTGGTGGGGCCACCCAACGACCGGCTGTTCTACCCGACCGGGCTCGCGCACCTCCAGGTGCCCGGGAGCACCAACGGCGTGTTGCTGGTGGCCAACGCCAACGGCAACAAGCGCTACGGCGCCGGGAGCGTCGTGGCGCTGGAGCTCGACAAGCTCGGCCTGCCCGAGCTGGGCGCGCCGCCGGAGCCAGTGCGCAAGGTGACCGAGCTCCATGATCCAGCGCAGGTGCTGGTGGGGAGCTTCATGGGCGAGCTGCACCTCGCGGAGGTCGTGGCGGGCCAGGAGTGGCGCGTGTACACGGCGTCGCGCGCGGAGTTCAACCGGGTGTTCCGGGTGAAGCTCTCGCTCGACGGCACCACGCCCAGGCTGGAATGTCTGGGTGGAGGCGACGGCAACAACTGCGTGGACACCGGCGTCAGCCTGACGCAGGGCTTCGAGCGCACCGAGTCGGGCGTGCCGCGCGCGCCGCAGCCGTTCGGGGTGACCTCGTCGCCGCGCACCTGTGCGGAGGCGGTGGACTGCGAGACGAACGGCGCGCTCAACGGCCGCACCTGCGAGGCCGGCGTGTGCCGCGCTCAGGACGGGGCCGTCTTCTCAGACGTGTTCGTCACCCACATCGCGCAGGCCGACTCGCCCACGGCCAGCAACCTGCTCTTCCGGTCCTACCTGGTGCGCCTCGACTCCGATGTGTTCGCGGCGAGCGAGCAGAGCTTCATCCCCCTGGGCGGCGGCGCCACCAACTCCGCGGTGGCGCTCGGGAACTGGGTGTACGTCTCGGGGCGGCTGGTCAGCCCGGCGCCGAACCTGCTGCGCATCATCAAGCGCGATGGGTCGGTCGTCTCCTCGAGCCTGGGCGAAGCGGCGGTGCGGGTGTCTGATTCCCGCGCGGTCGCGCTCTCCAGCGATCGGTCGCGCCTGTACCTGGTCGGCCGCATGCCCGACACGCTGCTCATCGCCGACATCCTCGGGGCCGACTCCGACGCGCCCTCGGTGCGCTTCACCCGGGAGGTGCCGATGATCGACGCCGCCACCGACGCGCAGGTCATCGCCCGCCCCGGCCGGGGAGACCTGGTGGCCATCTCCGGCGCGTCCATCTCCGCGGGCGCGGTCGCCATCTATGACACCGATCTCGGCGAGACCGCCGCCGTGGTGCGGGGCACCAGCCAGCAGCCGTCGAGCCTGGCGGTGGATGTGCGGGGGACCCAGGCGCGCATCTACGGCTCGCTCTTCGGCGACGGTCGGGTGGTGGTGATCGACATCCCCGACACCAGCCGGCCGCAGGAGGCCCGCGTGGTGGCCTTCATCGGTCGCCAGCAGGCCTGTCTGGTGGTGCGCACCGACTCCACGGCCGTCGAGGCACCCAAGCCCACCGAGGACGCCCCGCTGTACGATCTCCTCAAGCTCCTGATCCCGGCCTCCGAGTGGGAGCAGGTCGACCGCGAATGGCGCGAGGGCGGGAAGGGCTATGGCGACTTCAAGAAGAAGCTGCTCGGCGCGTTCCACGACCAGTTCGATCCCGCGCGCAAGCGCCGCGAGGAGCTCCTGGGCGACCCCGCGGAGCTCGAGCGGATCCTCGCCCGTGGCACCGAGAAGGCCCGCGCGATGGCCGCACCGATCATGGACGGCGTCCGCCGCGCCGTGGGACTGCGCTAGGCCCGGGGCCGCATCTTGAGCGAGAAGGTCCCGCAGGACGAAGGCAAGGGGCAGGCGGCAGCCGGTGAAGGCTTCCGTGTGGCCCTGCCTGCGTTCGAAGGCCCGCTGGACCTCCTGCTGCACCTGATCCGCGAGCACCGGGTCGACATCCTCGACATCCCGCTCGCGCTGATCACCGAGAAGTACCTCGAGCACCTCGAGAAGATGCGCGAGATCGATCTCGACATCGCCGGGGAGACCGCCGACCCACGCGCAGAGCTCGCGACGCGGCTGCTCAACTACCAGAAGTACCGCGCCGCCGCGGAGCAGCTGGGCCACCAGGACGTGCTCGGCCGCGACGTCTTCGTGCGCCCGGTGCGCATGGAGCAGCTGCCCATCCCCGAGGAGGAGGTCGGCCTCGTCGAGGTCAGCGTCTACCGCCTGATCGAGGCCCTGGATCGCCTGCTCCAGGAGGTCACGCCGAAGTCCGAGCACACCGTCATCCGTGAGCAGCTCAGCCTCACCGAGACCCTCCGCGCCCTGGCCAACCGCCTCTACAACCACGGCTCGCAGGAGTTCCTCTCCCTCTTCGAGGGGCAGGTCGAGCGACACCGCATCGTGATCACGTTCCTCTCGCTGCTCGAGCTGGTGAAGCTCAAGCTGGTGCGCGTGCGCCAGGAAGAGGGAAGCGACGTGATCCTGATCATCCCCAACACCGACGCCCTGGAGCGCTTCGGCGCCGGCAACCTGGAGATCGACGACAGTGAGTACCGGTAAGCGCAACGGGAAGGGCGCGCAGCTGCCCACGGC
>CALNBU010000008.1 GCA_937875615.1 uncultured Archangium sp. | reverse complement strand
GCTTGGGCTCGATGAAGACCCGCTCGTCGGCGGCGAACTTCTCGAAGAGCTCCCGCGCGGAGTTGCCGGGCACCAACACCACCCGGTGGCTGTGGAGCACGCTGCCGTCACCCAGCCGCACGCCGGTGATGTGGCCGCCGTCGCTGAGCAGATCATCGACGCGGGCGTTGAAGTGCACCTCGACGCCGAGCTCCACCAGGTCCCGGCGCATCTTCTCGACGGCCAGGGGGAGCAGGTCGCTGCCGATGTGCGGCTTGCCCTGCACCAGGATGCGGTCGGGCGCGCCGTAGCGCGCGAAGGTCTCGATGACCCGGCGCACGTGAGGGTGGTTGATGCGCGTGGAGAGCTTGCCGTCGGTGTAGGCCCCGGCGCCGCCCTCGCCGAAGCTCATGTTGCTCTCCGGCGTCAGGGTGCCGTCGCGCATCAGCTTCGCCACGTCCTTGCGGCGCTCGACCACATCCTTGCCGCGGTCCAGCAGGATGCACTTCACGCCGCGCAGCGCCAGCTCCTGCGCGCAGAAGAGGCCGGCGGGGCCCATGCCGATGATGATGGGCGGGGCCTTCGGCTGCCGCGCCACCGGGAGCGCTGGTGGGGGCGGGGCCTCGACGGCGCTGACGTCGGGGGGCAGCGTCCTGGGGACGCGGCCGGGCGCGAAGCTCACCTCGACGGTGTAGATGGTGCGCGGGTGGTTCCGCTTGCGGGCGTCGAGCACGCTGCGCACCACGCGCACCTGCTCCAGGTCTCCGGGAAGGACGCCCAGCTTCTCCGCCGCCTTCCCGGTCAGCAGGGTGTCGGGCTCGTCGAGCCAGAGAGCCAGATTGTTGACGCGGTACGACGGCACAGGCCGCTTATGCCTGCATTCAGTCTGACTGCACAAGTGGTTGATTCGACTTGGAAACTGCCTCACAGACTTCGCGGCGTATCCGCTCAAGCTGCGAAGCATCCTTCGCAGTTCGAGGCCTCGGAATGCATTAACCGATTGATTTCAGGCTTGTTTCATCTGACAGGGAACATGGCACGGTGCGTGTAGAGCCTCCGCTGGACTGGAGGGCATCATGAGCACGGACAAGAAGGGCACCAGAATTTTGGCCAGGACGTTCTTCGCGCAGCTGCGCGCGGGTGGTTACACTTCGAACCAGATTGTGGATATCGCCACGGAGCTGATCGATCAGGTCACCGCTGACCTGAAGGACGTCAAGCCGCCCGTGGACAGCGCGACGACGCAAGAAGCCCGCGTCTGACGCTGGAACAGTGCGACCCCCTTTCCAGGGTCTCGTGCGTCCACCGGCCTGGCGCCGGTGGAGAGACCTGAGGAAAGAGGGGCCTGCAGAGGTGAAGCCCGGCGCTCACGCCGGGCTTTGTTTTTTCTGCGCCTGGTGTCGCCGGAGCGCCGCCGCCGCGCACACCACCAGCAAGCCCAGCATCATGGCCGCGAAGACCTGGCTCTCCGACCAGCTGGCGATGGCGCTCCACAGGCCCAGCGCGCAGAGCGCCAGCAGGCCGTCGAGCCAGGCGGGCTTGCGCGCCTCGTGCATGAGCGCCCCGCCGCAGCACACCAGCGGCACACCCCACAGCACCTGTCGCTGCACGGCGGGCAGGTTGCTCGTGACGGTGTGGGCGTTGTGCACGATGACCGCCGCGAAGATGACGGTGGTGCCGATGGCCAGCACCAGCACCCCGGCCGCCGCGATGTCCTTGGTCAGCTTGGCCTTCTCATCGAACTGCTGAACCGCCAGGTCCACCAACTGCTCGAGCGCGG
Organism: uncultured Archangium sp.; assembly: GCA_937875615.1. Taxonomy (GTDB): domain Bacteria; phylum Myxococcota; class Myxococcia; order Myxococcales; family Myxococcaceae; genus Archangium_A. Next base: position 881 of record CALNBU010000008.1, on the reverse strand, counting down.
AGTTGAGCATCTCCGCGAAGAGCACCAGCAGCACGCAGAAGATGAGCGTCACCTTCTCGGCGAGGCCGAGCGGGATGCCGCTCCCCACCAGGCTGACCAGCAGCCCGGCGATGATGTGCATGCGCATGTTGCGCTGGTGCACCACGGTGTGGATGAGCCCGCTCCACGCGTAGCCGACCGACTGGAGGAAGTTGGTGGGAGGTTTCTCGGGCTGAAAGAGCGGCGGCACGTCAGGAAGCATGCCGCCTTTTCGTCAGCTGTCACGTCAACAGCGCAGGGCACGCGCGCATTCGCCGAAGGCCAGGGAAACCGGTCGCCGACGGCGTCAATGTCAGCGGTTCGAACGTGGTCTGCGATGAGGTGACAACGGTCCGTCGGCCGTCACATGGATAGCTCAGCCCGGTAGAGCGACAGACTCATCATCTGTTTGTCGAAGGTTCGACTCCTTCTCCACGACCGGGAGTCCGTGCAGTGAGCAGGTGAAGAAACGACGCTGGTCAGGGAGCCCTGCTGCTTCTGAGCCGGCCGGTCTCACGTCAGCGCGCCCGGGTGCAGTCCACCCCGGGGCGTCCGCGGGAGACCCGCCGCTCGAGAACCGCTTCGGCTTCCCGAACGGGGTGCCCGGCCATCGCGGCGGGCGACGTGGACGCACCCGTGAGCCGCACGGGCTCCCACTTTTTGAAGTGTTCAACCCGCAGTACCCACCACGGAGGCGCACATGAAGACCGAAGTCCTGACGCATGAGCGCGCCTTCCTCCTCGAGGACGGGCGTGCAGTGAAGTACCTCTCCACCGGCATCCACCGGGTCTGGGCGCCGTGGCGAACGCTGCGGGTCGAGAAGGTGGCGACCGCCGGCCTGTCGGCGCCCGACATCGCCGCGC
>CALNBU010000007.1 GCA_937875615.1 uncultured Archangium sp. | reverse complement strand
CCCCACGGCCTTCGTGCGCAACTCGTTCCAGGTCAAGGCGGGCCTCTCCACCGAGCGCTCGAACGAGAGCTACCTCGGCCTCACCGACGCGGACTTCGCGGCGACCCCGCAGCGCCGCTACGCCGCCAGCCAGCTCGACGAGATGAACTGGTGGCGCACGCAGGTCCAGCTCACGCACCGCTTCGAGCTCGGCGACTGGCTGGAGCTGGTCACCACCGCCTACCGCCACGACTTCACGCGCACCTGGCTGCGCTTCGACCACTTCGCGGTGGGGCCCGACCCGTACCGCGTGCTGGTCTACCCCGCGGGCACCAACGCCGCGTACCGCGCGATCCTCGCGGGTGAACAGGACAGCGTCGGCGCCGAGCAGCGCCTGGTGCTGGCGCGCAACACCCGCACCTATGTGTCGCAGGGCGTGCAGCTCAACGGCGTGGCGCGCGCGGTCACCGGGCCGCTCGCGCACTCCATCGAGTTCGGCCTGCGCTTCCATCACGACCAGATCGACCGCCTCCACACCGGCGAGGTCTTCGACATGCGCAGCGGCGCCCTGGTCTCGGCGGGCGTGCCCGACGTGCTGCTCGCCGACAACGGCGCCTTCACCCGCTCGTTCTCGGCCCACCTCAGCGACACCATCAGCTGGGGCAACCTGCTCGTCTCGCCGGGCGTTCGGCTCGAGACGCCGTGGATGCGCCTGCGCGACGCGCCGACGGGCAACGTCGTGGAGAGCCTCCAGGTGGTCCCGCTGGTCGGCGGCGGCGCGGTCTACCGCTTCGACATGGGCCTCTCGCTGCTCGCGGGCGTCCACCAGGGCTTCAGCCCGGTGGCGCCGGGTCAGGCGCCGGAGGTGCTGCCGGAGCGCGCGGTGAACTCCGAGGTGGGGCTGCGCTTCGCGCGCGGGGGCGTGCGCGCCGAGCTCATCGGCTTCTGGAGCGAGTACGAGAACATCACCGGCGAGTGCACCGGCAGCACCGGCTGCACCAGCGACGCCATCAACCAGCAGTTCAACGGCGGGCGTCGAGGCGCTGGCCAGCGTGCGCAAGCGCCTGCCTCTCGACTTCTCGGTGCACGCCGACCTCGCCTACACCTTCACCTACGGCACCTTCACCACCGCCTTCAGGTCGGACAACCCCATCTGGGGCGCGGTGACGCCGGGCGACTTTCTCCCCTACGTGCCGATGCACCAGGGCCAGCTGCGGGTGCGCGGCGCGTGGCGCAACTTCGAGCTCGGCGTGGGCGCCATGTATTACGGCGACGTGCGCGAGGTGGCGGGGAGAGGTGAGACGCCCGACGAGCTGCTGGTGCCCGGTCGCGTGCTGCTGGACCTCACCGCCTCCGCCGACTTCGGCCCCGCGCGCGTCTACCTCACCCTCAACAACCTCACGAACCAGTCGGCGCTGGTGTCGCGGCGCCCCTTCGGCGCGCGGCCGCAGGCGCCGTTGATGGCGCAGGTGGGGCTCAAGTATGCGTTCCGCTGAACACCTCGCGCTCGTGGCGAGCCTCGGCCTGCTGGCCTGCGGCCCCCCGCCCTCGTTGCCGACGCAGGAGGCGCTGGGCAAGGCGCTCTTCTCCGAC
>CALNBU010000006.1 GCA_937875615.1 uncultured Archangium sp. | reverse complement strand
AGCAGGTCGCTCTGGAAGGCGTCGAGCCCATCGTTGGGCTGCGCCGCCAGCGCCGGCAGCCGCGCCCGCGCGCGTTCCTGAATCACCGCGAGGTCCACTCAGGCTCACCTCATACGCCGGCGCCGCCGAAAAATGGATCGCCATGTACGCAGAGGTAGGTTGTCCGCATGGGCTTTCTCCGCTTCGTGGTCTGGTCGGCGCTGTGCATCGGGCTGGGCATCTTTCTGGGCACCTACCAGCTGGGCGGTCGCACCCCGTGGCAGGCGATGCAGGGCGCGTGGAGCGACCAGGCGGCGCCGCGCCTCGACGAGGTGAAGAAGAAGCTGGGCACCGACGCGCAGCCCACCGAGCGCCACTCCGAAGAGGACCGCAAGGCGGTGGACGCCATCATCAGCAAGCGCAGCCGGGGTTGATCACCGCCGCGCGAGGTGGGTGAGGGCCGCGAGCCAGACCTGCGCCTCCCGCTCCGAGATGCCGCCGCGCACCAGCGCGCGCGACAGCTCCCGCAGCACGTGCTCCGGGGCCTGTGGGTTGAGGAACTGCGCGGCGAGCAGCGCCTCGCGCAGCTTGTCTTCGAGCCGGTGCATCAACTTGAGCGGCGCGCCGGGCGCCGGGGCGGGCGGCGGCGTGGGCTGCCGGGCGCAGAGGTAGAGCAGCACCGCGGCGGCGTGGCTCAGGTTCATCGAGGGCTGCGCCTCGCCGGTGGGAATCACCAACACGTCGTGACAGAGGGAGAGCTCGTCGTCGGAGAGGCCGCGCTTCTCGCCCCCCAGCACCAGCGCCACCCGGCCGCGCGCGGCGTGGGCCGCCAACCGCTCGACCGCCTGTTCGGGGGAGAGCGCGGTGAAGCGCTTGAGCTGGCTGCGGGAGGTGGAGCCCACCGCGTACACCACCCCGGAGAGCGCCTCGTCGAGGGTCCGGGTGACGGCGAGCGCGTCGAGCACCGGCTCGGCCTTGACCGCCATTCGCCCCGCGGCGCGGAACTCGTGGGTCTGCGGATCAGAGAGGATCAGCTCCCCGCAGTCGAAGTTGGCCATCACCCGGGCTACCGCGGCGAGGTTCTCCGAAGAGCGGAGCTGATGACAGATGACGACGGGCTTCAGCATTTGGCTTGCGAAATCGGCTCCATTGGCTCAAAGCGTACTTCACGGGTAAGGTGAACCACGTCGTGTCGCGCATCGCATTGATCAGCTTGGTTATCCTCTCTGGCTGCGGCGTCGGCGCAGGTTCCTCACGTGCGCTCTCGCCTTCGCAGGCGCTCACCAGCACCGCCGAATGGCTGGAGTTCGAGCCGACGCAGGTCCGGGTGGAGCTCTTCCGCGAGGTGGCCCGCCAGTCTTCGGTGCAGGCCGGCACGCGCGGCGCGGTGCTCTTCCCCATCGACCAGGACGGCCAGTTCATCGCCGCGCCGGCGCTCGACGTCGCCGCAGATCTGCTGGGCACCCCGGCCGACGCCGGAGCCGTGAACCTGGTGTTCCAGACCGGCGCCGACAGCTTCACCGACGATCGCCGCGACGCCTTTCAGGGTCTCTCAGAGCGCGAGGCCGCGGAGCAGGTCGCCCGCTCGCTGCTGTCCCTGTGGGGCGTGACGATGGAGGGCGACATCAACGTGGTGCGCGCCGCCGGGGCGCCCTACGCCGCCGCGTGGATCGGCGGAGAGCTCCGTTTGAATCCGTCTTTCGTCTACATGGCGGCGGCTCCGGCGCGTTGATAGGCGGTGGCCCATGGCCGACCCGCGCTTGACGCAGCAGCTCGCCTTCACGCTCCACGACACCGACTTCCCCACCCTGGGAAAGAAGTACCGGGGCAAGGTGCGCGACACCTACGAGCGCGGTGACACGCTGGTGTTGGTCACCACCGACCGGCTCTCGGCCTTCGACCACGTGCTGACCACGCTCCCCTTCAAGGGCGACCTGCTCAACGAGCTGGCGTACTTCTGGTTCCAGAAGACGGCGCACGTGGTGAAGAACCACGTCATCGACCGGCCGGACCCCTGCGTGCTGGTGGGGCGGCGGGCGGTGCCCTTCAAGGTGGAGTTCGTGGTCCGCGCGCACCTCAGCGGCTCGCTGTGGCGCGACTACGAGGCAGGGAGAGACCCCTGGGCGCTCCGGCTCCCGCCCGGCCTCACCCGCGACCAACCCCTCGAGCACCCCACCTTGACGCCGTCGACCAAGGCGCCGCTGGGGCAACATGACGAGCCGCTCTCCGCCGCCGAGGTGGTGAGCCGCGGGCTGCTCTCGGCCCGTGACTGGGCCCGGGCCAGCGAGGCCGCGCTGGCGCTCTTCGCCGTGGGGCAACAACAGGCGCGCGCCCAGGGGCTCATCCTCGTCGACACCAAGTACGAGTTCGGCCTCATCGGCGACGAGCTGGTGCTCATCGACGAGCTGCACACGCCCGACTCCTCCCGGTTCTGGGTGCTCGAGGGCAGCGCGGAGCGCCTCGCGCGCGGCGAGCCACAGCAGATGCTCGACAAAGAGAACCTCCGCCAGTGGCTCATCACCGAACGGGGCTTCTCCGGTCACGGCGCGCCGCCCACCATCCCCGACGAGGTGCGGGTGATGCTCGCCCAGAAGTACCTGACCGCCTGGGAGCGCATCACCGGGCGGACCTTCACCCTGCAGGTGGGCGACGTCTCCGCGCGGCTGACGAAGAACCTGAAGGCCGCCGGGCTGCTGGGCTGAGGGCCGTCGCCCTGCGCCTCCTCAGAGAATCTCGCCGGGGGCGTAGGCGGCGGCCTGCGGGTAGCGCGCCACCACCGCCTCCACCTGCTGGGCCACCGCGCGCACCTGCCCCACCGCCGCGCCCGTGAAGTCGATGGGCGCCGCCACCAGCGAGGCCACCTGCGCTTCGCTCAGCTTGAGCCGCGCGTCGGCCACCAGCCGCGAGAACAGCGTGTTCTCGACCGCGCCCTCACGCATGGCCAGCGCCGCGGACACCGCCGCCTCCTTGATGGCCTCGTGCGCCACCTCGCGGCCCACGCCGTTGCGCACCGCGGCCATCAACACCCGGGTGGTGGCGAGGAAGGGGAGGTAGGGCTCCGGCTCCCGAGCGATGACCTGCGGGAAGGCGCCGAACTCATCGAGGATGGTGAGGAAGGTCTCGAACAACCCATCGGCGGCGAAGAAGGCGTCGGGCAGCGCCACGCGGCGCACCACCGAGTCGGACACGTCGCCCTCATTCCACTGGTCGCCCGCCAGCTCGCCCACCATCGAGAGGTAACCGCGCAGCACCACGCCGAGGCCGTTGACCCGCTCCGAGGAGCGCGAGTTCATCTTGTGCGGCATCGCCGAGGAGCCCACCTGGCCAGCCTTGAAGCCCTCGGTGACCAGCTCGTTCCCCGCCATCAGCCGGATGGTGGTGGTGAGGTTGCTGGGCGCCGCCGCCAGCTGCACCAGCGAGGAGACGACCTCGAAGTCGAGGCTGCGCGGGTACACCTGACCCACCGAGGTCAACACGCGGGTGAAGCCCAGGTGCGTCGCCACCCGACGCTCGAGCTGCTCCAGCTTCGCCTCGTCTCCGCCGAGGAGATCCAGCATGTCCTGCGCGGTACCCATGGGGCCCTTGATGCCGCGCAGCGGGTAGCGCTCGAGCAGCGACTCGATTCGAGCGAACGCCAGCAGCAGCTCATCGGCGGTGGTGGCGAAGCGCTTGCCCAGCGTGGTGGCCTGCGCGGCCACGTTGTGCGAGCGCCCGGCCATCACCGTGTCCTGGTGCTCGACGGCCAGGCGGGCGAGGCGGGCCAGCGCCGCCACCGCGCGGTCGCGCAGCAGACAGAGCGAGGCGCGGAGCTGGAGCTGCTCCACGTTCTCCGTCAGGTCGCGGCTGGTCATGCCCTTGTGAATCTGCTCGTGCCCCGCGAGCGCGCAGAACTCCTCGATGCGCGCCTTCACGTCGTGGCGGGTCACCTTCTCCCGCCGCGCGATGGAGTCCAGGTCCACCTGCTCCACCACCCGCTCGTAGGCCTCGATGGCCTCCGCGGGCACCGCGATGTCGAGGTCGCGCTGCGCCTTGAGCACCGCCACCCACAGGCGCCGCTCGAGCATCACCTTCTGCGCTGGCGACCACAGGGCCTTGAGCGCGGGGGAGGCATACCTGCCGGCGAGGACATTGGGGACGACGCTCATGGACTGGAGCGCTTACACGCCCTGCGACGGCCCGTCACTCCACCACGCGGAGAGACAGGCCCTGGCGCGCCGCGAAGGTGAGCGCGTCGAGGGCCAGCGTCTCCTGCGCGCCCAGGCGTTTCGCGGTGGAGAGGTTGAGGTGGAACTCCAGCCCCTCCGGGTTGGACACCGCCAGCGCGCCGGGGTCGACCTTCTCCACCAGCACCCGGTTGGCGAGGCGGCCGGCCTGCTGCCCGATGGTCAGCGGCGCGGGCGCCAGCGCGAAGAGCGCCCCCTGCTTCACCTGCGCCGGAGCCAGGCCGACCGCGGGCACCTTCTCGTCGCGGCTCCACTGCAGCAGGCGCTCCACCACCGCGGCGTTCCCCACGGTCTTGTCGGAGATGATGACCAGCGCGTCGATCTGGCCCTTCGCCGCGGCCAGCGCGCGGTCGAGCCGCGCGGCGTTGTCGAGGTCGATGGACACCAGCTTGAGCCCCCGCGACTGCGCCGCCTGCGCCGCGCTCTCCACGAAGGCCTTCGAGAAGCGCGGATCGTTCACCACCCCCACGCGCTTCACCGCGGGCTGCACCGCGCGCAGCGCCGAGAGCTCGAGCGAGAGGTCCGAGGTCAGCGCGATGCCGGTGGTGTTCTGCCCTTCGAGCTCGTACTTCTCGAAGTACGGCACCATCGAGAACAGCACCGGCACGTCGGAGAACTGCCGCCGCGCGCCCACCGCCGCCGCCGGGCCGATGGCAAGAATCAGCTTCGGCTTGTTGGCCGCCAGTTTCTTGAAGGCCGCCGCCGCCTCGTCGGTGCCCCCCTCCAGCGTCACCTCTTCGACCTGCCCCTTCACCTCGGCGGAGAAGCCGGCCACGACCTGCGCGTAGGCCGAGAGCCCCGACGACTTGACCACCACCACGCGGTCGGCGGCCAGCGCCGGCACCGCCAGCAGCAACGTCAGCGCATGTCGGCGCAGCATCGGAAGCCAATCTCCGGAGAACGGGAAATCGAGGTGCCGGCCTTCCGGGCGGAGCACCGCACGGCGTAGTCGCCGCTGGCGTATGAGCCGCCCTTCACCACCTTCTCCACCGTCCACTCCGCGACGTTGCCCGACAGGTCACTCGCGCCGTACACGCTCTTGCATTTCCCGAAGGTGCCGGCCTTGGAGACGGCGCGCGCCTCGCCCACGTCGTCTTCGGTGTTGCAGGTGTCGGCGTTGAAGCTGCCGCCGTACGGCCACTTGGTGCCGCCGGGCCCCTTGCACGCCTTCTCCCACTCGGCCTCGCTGCACAGGCGCTTGCTCTGCGCCTCGCACAACCGCTTGGCGTCGGCCCAGCTG
>CALNBU010000005.1 GCA_937875615.1 uncultured Archangium sp. | reverse complement strand
CAGGTAGATGACGGGGTACTCGGCATCGCTGGCCGCGTAGCCGGGCGGGAGGTACACCGGGACCGTGCGGGTCGAGGGGTCTCCCAGCGGGTTGCCTTCCAGCGAGCCCGCGAACACCTGATGCAGTTGAATCGTGCCCTTCATTTCTTTCCGAACTTCTTCATCACTTCCTGCAGATCGAGCCACGCCTTCTTCTTCTCGTCGGGAGATCTCAGCAGGTAAGCGGGGTGGAACGTCGGCATCAACGGGATGCCCTCATAGCTGCGCCACTGCCCGCGCATGCGGGTGATGGGCGTGGTGTCACGCAGCAACGTCTGCGAGGCGAACTTGCCCAGCGCGACGATGACCTTCGGCTTGATGACGCCCAGCTGCGCCTTCAGGAAGGGCTCGCAGGCGGCGATCTCCTCCGGCTCGGGGTTGCGATTGCCCGGCGGGCGGCACTTCACCACGTTGCAGATGTAGACCGAATCGCGGCTGAACTTCATCGCCTCGATCATCTTCGTCAGCAGCTGCCCGGCCGCGCCCACGAACGGGACACCCTGGCGATCTTCCTCCTCGCCGGGGCCCTCGCCCACGAAGACCAGCTCGGCGCGCGGGTTGCCGACGCCGAAGACGATGTTCTTCCGCGCCTTGCACAGCTTGCAGCGCGTGCACGCGCCCAGCTCGGCCCGCACCTGCTCCAGGGTCTGCTCCGCACCGGGCGTCGCGTCGCTCACCGGAGCCGGAGCAGGCGCCGACTCCGGCCTCCTGGCTGGCGCGGGTGCCTTCTCGGCCGGTTGCGCGGGCCCAGGCGAGCGCAGCAACCCCCGGGTCCCATCGGACTCCTGCCACGCCAGCTGGCGCCGCAGCTCCAGCGCGAGGTCCTGCAGCTCGCTCATGGCGCCACCGCCTCCAGCACGTCCCACAGGCGGTTCGCCACCTCGCGCTTGGTGCCGCGCACCTGCCGCTCGGAGCCGTCGGCGCCCAACACCGTCACCACGTTGGTGTCACCCGCGAAGCCCGCACCGTCCGCCGACACGTCGTTGGCCACGATGAAGTCGAGGCGCTTCTTTTCGAGCTTCCCGCGCGCGTAGGCCAGCACGTCGTGCGTCTCCGCCGCGAAGCCCACCAGCACCGGCCGCCGCGCCGCGGCGTGCACCTGCGCCGAGGCCGTCAGCAGCACGTCGGGCGTGCGCACCAGCTGCAGCGACTCAGGCCCCTCGCCCTTCTTCGTCTTCCGCGACGACACCTGCGCCGGCTTCCAGTCGCTCACCGCCGCGCTGGCCACGAAGAAGTCGGCCTCCCCGACGCGCGGCAACACCGCCGCCAGCAGCTCGTCGGCGGTGGTCACCCGCACCACCTCATAGGGCAGCGACCCCACCTCACCCACCGGGCCCAGCACCACCGTCACCTGCGCGCCGCGCGCGTGCGCCGCCTCGGCCACCGCCAGGCCCATCTTTCCGGTGGAGGGGTTGGACAGAAAGCGCACCGGGTCGAGCGCCTCGCGCGTCGGCCCGGCGGTGATCAACACCCGCTTCCCCTGCAGCGTTCCCCCGGTGAACAGCGCGCGGGTGGCGGAGATCAACTCCGGCAGCTCCGACAGGCGACCCGCGCCCACGTCGCCGTCGGCCAGCGGCCCCACGCCGGGCCCCACCAGGTGCGTGCGCGGGGTGGCCCTCAACGTCGCCACGTTGCGCTGCACCGCGGGGTGGTCCCACATCGCGGTGTTCATCGCCGGCGCCAGCAGTACCGGTCCGCGGAACGCCAGCAGCGAGGTGGTGACCGCGTCGTTGCCCTGCCCCGTGGCGATGCGCGCCAGCAGATCTGCCGTGGCCGGCAGCACCACGAAGGCGTCTGCCCAGCGCGCCAGGTGGAGATGACCGAACCGCTCCTCCTGCGCGGGGTCGAAGAGCTCGACCATCACCGACTCACCCGAGAGGCTCTGCAGCGTCAGCGGAGAGATGAACGCCTGCGCGGCCTTCGTCATCGCCACCCGCACCACCGCACCCTGTCGCCGGAGCTCGCGCACGAAGTCGCCGGCCTTGTAGGCGGCGATGCCACCGCCCACGCCCACCGCGATGCGCTTTCCCTGGAGCACGTCGGAACTCACGGGCTGCCACGTACCACGCTCGCCCGCGCGGCGGCACCTTCACTGCGGCGCGTCCCACGCCCCCGGCGACGGGGCGCCGAGCACCACCGTCTCTCCTGGCGGTCGCAGCGAAACCGACGCCGCCCACCGCTC
>CALNBU010000004.1 GCA_937875615.1 uncultured Archangium sp. | reverse complement strand
GGGAGACGCGCTGCGGGTGAACAACATGGAGGCGCCGTTAGATCGCACCTCCCGGCTGCAGGCAATGGACATTCAGAAGTTGAGCCAGGCGTTGGCCGCGGGCAGGCCGCGCGCGCGCAGCAGGCCGGCGACGTCGTCGGTCATCTCCGGTTGCCCGCAGAGCAGCGCCACCGTGTCCTCCAGCCCGTCGGCGGGCAGCAGCGCCTGGACCCGGCCCACCGGCCCCGTCCACGACGACATGGGCTCGGTGACGGTGACCTTCACCTCGATGGCGGCGTCGCGCAGGGCGGTGAGCTCCTGGTCGAACACCACGTGCTCCGGCGTCAGCGCGCCGTAGAGGCCGCGCACCTGTTTCCAGTCGGCGCGGCGACCGCGCACGTGGAGCGCGACGCTGCGCAAGGGGGCCCAGCCGGTGCCGGTGCCCACCAGCAGCAGCGAGCGTCCCTTCACGCGCTCGACGGGGAAGCCGGGCCCCTCGGGGTCGCTCAGCTCGAAGGTCTCACCGGGCGTCAGCGAGGTGAGGGCCCGGGCCACGTCGCCGTGGGTGCGCACGAAGAACTCGAAGGACGGGTGCCCCGGCGCGGAGGCGATGGCGAAGGTCGCTTCGAGGCCGGCGAGGCGCACGCGGCTGAACTGGCCGGGGACCTCGAAGCCGCTCGCCACTTCGGGAGGGACGGCGACGCGCACCAACGAGAGGCCGGGGCCGGCGACCTCACTGTCTACGAGACTTGCCCGATGCCACATTCGCTTTCCGCCTGTAGCACTTCCTTTTGACTACGGTGCGGGGCGTGCGTGCGCTGAAGACCCTGGTTCGGGTGACCATGTTTGTGACGCTGCTGGCCACCATCACCTTCGGCATCGTGGTGCCCGCGAGCTGGCTCTACACGGCGGCGAACCTCCCCAACGAAATCGAGAGCGCGGCCGACGTGGAGCTGCACCTGCGGCAGAGCATCGAGAGCGAGCGGCAGAGCGTGGAGCTCACGCGGTCGCCCAACCGTCGCGAGAGCGTGAAGTGGCCCCGCCCGGACTTCTCGGCGCTGCCGCGGAACCTCATCGCCCTGTACATCACGCAGTGGGGCTGCCCCGAGTACTTCCAGAGCCCCCGCGAAGAGGGCTGGCCGTGGCTGAAGCGGTTGTTGCTGAGGTCTCAGGACCTCTACCTCCCCGGCGACGGTGGCTGTGAGCTCATCTTCTCTCGCAACCTCGCGCGGCGGCTGCAGGCGACGTCGGCGATGCAGGTCACCGTGGCCTCCGACCGCATCCACCGGTACCTGAGCAAGGATGAGCTGGTGGCCTTCGACCTGACCGCGCTGTGGTTCCGGAAGGACGTCATCGGCGTGGAGAAGGCCTCGCGGGTGCTCTTCCAGAAGCAGCTCACGGAGCTCTCGTTGGCCGAGCTGGCGGAGCTGGAGCTGGTGCTGCCGCCGTTGAGCTTCTGGCAGGCGGTCTACGATTGCTCCGACCCCTCGTTGGTGAAGTCGGGGCGAGACCGGGTGCTGAGCGACCTGGCTCAGGTGCAGCACATCACGCACGAGGTGGCGCGTGAGGAGATGGCGAAGCCGCTGCGCTGCACCAGCATCAAGCGCTGAGGGCTACTCGCGCTCGCCGCTGAAGGTGTACGAGTCGACGGCGCTGGCGCCGCTGCTCGAGGCGGTGAGCGAGAGCGTCACGTTCAGCGCCTCCGGGCTCATGGTGCCTTCGCCGGAGGTCAGCGCGTAGGTGTAGGTGGTGCCGTTGGTGCTCTCCGTCCACGACTGGTCGGGCGTGAAGGTGAGCGTGGTGCCCTGGAGCTTCGCCACCAGGCCGAAGAACTCACCGAAGAGCCACTCCGAGGGATCGTTGGTGGGCAGCGCCGTCGCCACCAGGTTGGTGCGCTCGGAGACGTCCGAGTTGCGGGTGTGGGTGAAGGTGCCGCGGTAGAGGCGCAGGTTTCCGTCGCAGGCGGAGAGGGCGAGCGTCGCGACGGTGAACAGCAGGGAGCTTCGGAGCAGGTTGTTCATAGAGAGGTGGCGTAGCAAACGGCGCTGCCGCCCCCAAATTCAACCGCCGTCCCGGCCGGGGCAGGTGCCGCCGTCGGTCAGCCCGCACTTGAGGGCCTGGGCGAAGGCCAGCACGCCCTCCACGTAGGCGTGCTCGTGGTTGTAGTCGTACACCGCGCCCCGGGCGCTCTTCTTGAAGTTGGCGGCCTGCAGGTAGCGGCCCACCGACGCGATGGCGTCGTCCATGTCGAAGAGGTCGATCTTCCCATCGCCGTTGCCATCTTCGGCCCAGCGCAGGCTGGCGGGCATGAACTGCGGGAAGCCGAGCGCGCCGGCCCAGCTCCCCTTGATGGTGAGCACGTCGATGCCGCGCGTCTTGCACTGGCGGATGAGCGCCAGCAGGTTCTTTCGCCCCCGGCTGCGAATCTTCTCCACCCGCTGCGCCTGCTTCGCCTCGGCGGCGAGGCGGGCCTCGTCGAACTTCGCCTGGGCCTCGGCCGACAGCTTCTTCGGCGGCGGGGCGGGCGGCTCGCGCTCTCTGGCCACCTGGTCGGCGTCGTCGGCGAAGAAGGCCTGGCTGGCCAGCGCGTTGAACGCCAGCCAGTCGCCGGTGATGGTGCCGAGCTTCGATTCCCACATCAGGATGCCGATGATGACGTCGCGGTCGACGCCGGTGCGCTGCTCGGTGGCGGTCAGCACCGCGTCCTTCTGCTTCCTGAAGTCGAGGCCCGACTGCACGCGCTCCGGTTGGAGGAAGCGCGCCATCAGGTCGATGTGCTCCTGCTTGTGTCGCTTGACCATCGAGGGCGCGACGATGCTCACCGTCTTCTCGCCGTAGACCATCTGGGCGCGGGGGTCTCCCAGCAGGGCCTCGGCCTCTTCGCGGGTGAGCGCGGTCTCACCTACGCCGCCGCCCTTGCGGGTCAGCTCGGTGATGAGCGCCTCGCGCGCGGGCGAGCCGGGGGCGAGCTTGAGCGAGAGCGTCCACGCGCCGGGGCCCGCATCGGGCGCGCCGGCGTCGGGTGCGGCCGTCAGCAGCATCAGGAGGAGGTGCGTCATGAGAATGCCCTTTAGTGAGTGCGTGGCAGCGCGTGAAATTCCTGAAACAAGAAAGTTCTCTCGTGGCGCGCCTCCCGCTAAGTCGTGCGCACGGGTGTCTTGAACGTGGTGCTCCCGCTCGTCTTCATCCTTGTGGTGTCTGCGCCGGGCAAAGCGCCCGCCGCCGAGGTGCGTCTGGAGCAGGCGCAGCGGCTCTTCGGGCAGGGTGACTTCGACCCCGCGCTCCGTGCGCTCGACGCGGTGGTGAGCGACGGCGGCGAGCCGCGTACGCTGGCCCGGGTCCACCTGCTGCGCGGGCAGATTTTCGCGGTCCGGCAGGACTTCGTGCGCGCCGAAGAGGCCTTCACCCGCGCGCTGGAGTCCGACGCCCGCGCGGAGCTCGACCCGGCCCGCGTCGACCCCACCATCGTCAAGCTGCTGGAGTCGGTGCGCAGCCGCCTCACCGGCACCCTGGTGGCCGAGTCGACGCCGGTGGGCGCGGTGGTGTGGCTCGACGGCGTCGAGGTGGGCAAGACGCCGCTGACGCTCAGCGTGCCGGTGGGCAACCACACCGTGGAGGCCGGCTGGGCCGACGCGCCGAAGCAGGCCGCCAACATCGTGGTGCGGGCGCGGCAGGAGGCGCGGGTGCAGTGGCTCAAGACGGCCGGCGGCCCCGCCGCGCCGCCCGGCTTCCTGGTGGAGCGCCCGCTGCGGCCCTTCGGCGAGCTCCGCGGCGCCTTCGAGCCCTACGTGTCGGGCGTGCTGCAGGGCGGGTTGGAGCTGGGCGGCGGCGCCGAGCTCGACTTCTTCCGCCTGGGCCTGTGGTTCAGGCTCTACCCGGTGTTCCGGGTGACGCCGCGCTTCCAGTTCGCGCTCCCGGTGCACGAGCAGGTGAACGTGCTGCTGGAGGTCGCGGTGCCCTTCGCGGTGTTCCCCAACTTCAACGTGGGCCTCGAGGGCTCCGGCGGCGCCGAGTGGAACCCGTACCGCTTCTTCGGGATGTTCGTCATGTTCGGCGGCCGCCACTTCTTCATCGGCGCCGACGCCGACGCGCGCACCTCGTTCCTGCTCACCGGCGGCGTGCGGCTGCGGCTCCCCTGACGCGTCAGGCGAAGCGGCGCACCGACGCGGCGTCGAGCGGGTCGAGCGCGTTCCGGGCGCAGAAGGCCAGGTAGGCCTGAAGGAAGGCGAGGCCGCGCTGCAGCGCCGCGTGGGTCTCCGGGCCGTCGAACTCGAACCACACCGCCGCGCGCCCGGCCGCCGCCGCGTCGCCCGAGAGCGTGGAGAGCGCGGCCGTCAGCGCCTCGCGCCGGCGGGGGTTGGGCTGGCCGAAGAGCGTCTTCTCTTTCGTCTCCTGGGTGAGCAGCAGCCGCGCGAGGGTGGCGAAGGCGCCTGCCTCGGGGACGTCCGCGTACGGCGTCAGCCCGTCGAGCCAGGCGTTGAGCCGCCGCCGCTGCGCCCGGTTGGAGGTGCCCAGCATGCGCGGCACCTCGCTGGCCTTCACCTCTCCGGGGCGGAGGGCGGAGAAGGTCCAGGCCCAGAAGGCCTGCGCGCGCGCGTCGGGAGGCGCCTCGACGTCGAGGTCGTCCAGCACCTCGTCCAGGTCGGGCGGGGCGGGTGGCGCGGCGGGCGGCTCGTCGGCCTCGATGATGAAGTCCGGCTCCAGCGGCGCCGCCGCGGGCTCTTCGAGGGCCTCGAAGAACTCCTCGAGGTAGGGCTGCACCGCGGTCCAGAGGACGCGGAGCCCGGCGTCGGGGCCGATGAGCGCCGTCGCCAGGGCCTCGTCCCGCCAGGCGTCGGCCAGCAGGTGGGCGCGCGCGGCGAAGGCCTCGCGGCTCCCGGCGCGTCCGGCCCTCGCCAGCTCGAGGTGGTAGAGGCACCGGGCGAACTCCACGTGGCGCTGGCCCCTGGGCTCGAGGGCCTCGACGGCCTGGTGCAGCGGCTCCGGCTCGGCGCGCACCTTCCAGCAGAGCGACAGGCCGAGCTCGAAGCGCCGGCGCTCGAACTGAACCAGCAGCGGCGCCACCCGGGTCCAGAGCGGCTCCAGCACGCGGTAGCGGAGCGCCAGCGCGTCGCCGGAGCCATCCCGCCAGAACTCCAGCAGCGCCTGCGCCCGGTCGGCGAGGTGCTGACGGCTCTCGGCGTCGCCTCGCCGGGCCAGCTCCAGGTCGAAGAGCGCGGTGGCGAAGCGCGCGGCCGCCTCGTTGGTCTCGCGCAGGGGCGCCAGCTCGCGCTTTGCGCTCGGCGCGTCGTCCAGCGCCTCGGCGCAGCGGTGCAGATGGTTGGCCAGCGCGTCTCCGCCCACGGGGAGGCCGAGCCTACGACGAATCTCCGGGCTGTTAGAGTGGAAGGGTGGAACGCCTTGCCGACGCGCCGCGCCCGCCGCACGAGGAGGTGCCGTCGTTGGCGCAGCCCGACGTCGATGCGCCCTCGGCTGACGCGCCGCGGTCTCCGCCGCTGGTGGCCCTGGCGCGCCGGGCCTCCTCCGACGCCGCGGCGCGCTCGACGCTGGGTACGGCGCTGCGTGAAATACGGCCCACCCGCGCCAACGCGGAGGCCCTCGCCACCTTGTTGGAGAGCACCGCGCTCGACGGCGTGCGCCTCGAGGGCCGCAGCGCGCGGGAGGTGGTCATCGAGCGGCTGCTGATGCTCGACATTCACGCGCTGCAGGTGCCGCCGGAGCAGCTCCGCTGGCTGCGCGGGCGTCAACGGCAGCGGCGCTTCCGGGTGGTGCTGGCCTGGGGCCTGAGCGCCGCGGCGGCCTCGCTGTGGACGCTCTGGCTGCTCGCCCGTTGAAATCCTTGAGGTCGAGGCACATGT
Organism: uncultured Archangium sp.; assembly: GCA_937875615.1. Classification (GTDB taxonomy): domain Bacteria; phylum Myxococcota; class Myxococcia; order Myxococcales; family Myxococcaceae; genus Archangium_A. The sequence goes on along the minus strand of CALNBU010000004.1, from coordinate 646 downwards.
CAGAGGGGCCCGGTAGAAGGCGCATCGTGGTGGTTGTACGCAACTTTTGTTCAGTATAGGGTCGATTCACACACGAGACGTGCCCCGAGGGGAAACACACATGGCGAACACTGAGAAAGAGAAGGCGATTGAGCTGGCGTTGCAGGCGGTGGAGCGCCAGTTCGGCAAGGGCTCCATCATGCGGTTGGGCAACGACGAGGCGGCGGCCAAGGACGTCTCGGTGATTCCCACGGGCTCGGTGGGCCTCGACATCGCGCTGGGCGTGGGCGGGGTGCCGCGCGGGCGCATCGTCGAAATCTACGGGCCGGAATCCTCGGGCAAGACCACGCTGAGCCTGCACATCGTGGCCGAGGCGCAGAAGCGGGGCGGCGTGTGTGGCTACATCGACGCCGAGCACGCGATGGACGTCAGCTATGCGCGGAAGCTGGGCGTGCGCACCGATGACCTCCTGCTCTCGCAGCCCGACACGGGTGAGCAGGGCCTGGAGATCGCCGAGATGCTGGTGCGCTCCGGCGCCATCGACGTGCTGGTGGTCGACTCGGTGGCGGCGCTGGTGCCCAAGGCCGAGCTCGAAGGCGAGATGGGCGACGCCCACATGGGCGTGCAGGCGCGGTTGATGAGTCAGGCGCTCCGCAAGTTGACGGGC
>CALNBU010000003.1 GCA_937875615.1 uncultured Archangium sp. | reverse complement strand
GCAAGCACCGAGACGGCTTTGGGCGGCCCGTCAAGTGACGCGCGCCTTCGCTCTCCCGCTGGCGCTGTGCCTCGCGCTGCCGGGAGGGGTGGCGCGAGGCCAGGACGCCGGCACCGACGACGCGCCGCGCGTGGCGCTGCCCGTGCGCGAGGGCACGCTGGTGCTGGATGACGGCAGCAGCGCCGTCGTTGACGGCGGGGTGTGGCTGTCAGAGGCGCTGCTGCTGGACGTGGCGAAGGAGAAGGCACGCCTGAAGGCGGAGAATGAGGCCCTCCGTCAAGCGCCGCCGGTGGCCCCCTGGGGCGTGGTAGTGGCCGTGGCGGCCGCGCTGACGCTGGGGCTGGCTACGGGCGCGTGGGTGGGCGTGGAGGCGTGCCAGGCGTGGTGCCGGTAGCCTCGGCGCAGTGCCGACAGTGCCACTCGTAGGCCACCACGTCGCCGGGTAGCGCGACGTAGGGCTTCTCCGCCATCGACGCCGGCCGCCCGTACTCACCACACTCGATGCAGCGTGCGTACAGCGAGGCCAGCAACTCGCGGACTTTCGCCAGCGCGCCGTCGAGGCGCTCCGCGACTTTGGCCTCGCCTTCCGCGCGGGCTTCCAGCGCCTGCCCAAGCTGGCTGCGCAGGGCGGCGATTTCCTCGCGAGCCAGCGTCAGTTGCTTTTGCGTGCGCTGGGCCTCGCCCAGGGCGGCGTCGGCGATGGCGCGGTACTGGGCCACCTCTTCCGGGAAGTCGGCGTGCAGGTCGAGGTACGCCTCCAGCACCACCCTGGCGCCGGCGTCGTCCAGCACCGCGTACGCGGTGCCGAAGCCGGTGGCGATGCTGTATGCCCTCTCGTGATCGACGCTGGCAGTCATTCCGCCACCCCACAGTCGCCGCACAGCGTCTGCGCCTTGTTGAGCCACTTCGGCGCCGGAGTGCCGCACACGAAGCAGATGCCCCGCTGCGCCTTCCGCGCCGAAGCCCGCAGCTTCTTTGCATCCACCCCAGCCAGCTCTGCCCAGGCTGCCATGTCCTCCGACTGCAGCACCCCGTAGCCGTTGACGTCCCTCTCGATGAGGTGCCGCGCCAACTCGTGGGCCAGCATGGCGGGAGCCAGCTTCTTGCCCTTGTCGTGGAGGGCCGCGCGCGCGACGCCCTCCACCGTCAACTTCGCCCCCTTCCGCGCCAGTTGCAGCCTCACGTGGCGCGTCACTGCCTCGTCCGCCTCGCGCTCCTTCTTCTCCTTCTCGACGCGCCTCCGGTACCTCACGTCATGCGACTCGGGCGTCGACTTCTCCACTGCCCTGGCCGTCTGCGGGGACTTCTGCGCCAGCGCCTTCAGCGCGGCAGGCACGTCCACCTTGTCGAAGGTGTGGCCCGTCCTGGTGACTACCACGCGCACCATGGGCACGTCGGCGCCCAGCAGCTGCTGCCACGTCTTGGTGCTGCCGGCGGGCGTCGTCGACGGGTCCGCCCACTTCGTCTGGTAGTAGTCGTCGGCCTCGTGCTCCAGCGCGACGACGGCCACACGCCAGCCCTTCCCCTGCGCCTCCAGCTTCGCCTTCTCGGTCGTCGCGGCTGCCTTCTTTTGCCAGCACGCGCCATCGAGGCACGCGTCGTCCTTCTTCGCCACCTCGCCGAACAAGTCGGCCTCGGCGCCGGTGCGCTTCGGGCACCGCCCGCACGCAGGCGCGCCATCCACCAGCGCCGCATCCTTCGCGTCGAACGGCGCCTGCGCCAGCGCGCGGTGGATTGCACCCTCGAGGCACCTCGTGGCGGTCCGGTACGACACGTCAGACAGCGTCTCGCCGTGGGACATCTGCCGCTGCAGCGCCTTCAGCCCATCCTCGCGCGACTCAGTCGGGAGGCGGGCCAGCAACTCGGCCACGGCAGGAGACAACTCGCCCGACGCCAACAGCTTCCGCGCCTCGCCATCGAGGGTGGCCAGCTTCATGCGCCTGAAGACGACGGTGCGCGACTTGCCAGTGCGCGCCATGATTTCCTCGACGCTGCGCCCCAACTCGCGCAGCTTCGCGTACGCCTCGCCTTCCTCGAGGGCTGTCACGTCGGCGCGCGCGACGTTCTCCAGCAGGGCCAACTCCACCAACTCCACGTCGCTGGCGGTGATGATGCGCGCAGGCACTTCGGAGACGCCCGCCGCCACGGCAGCGCGGTAGCGCCTCTCGCCGGCAATAATCTCCCAGCGCCCCGGCACCTGCGCGTCGCGCACCAGCAGGGGCAGCAGTACGCCCTTCTCCTTCACCGACGCGGCGAGTTCCACCAGCTTCGCCTCATCGAAGTGCTTGCGCGGGTTGAGTGGCGAGGCCTGCAGGTGCTTCACAGGCAACATGCGGAACTCGGCCGGCGGCGTGAGACTACCCGGCTTGCCACCCTTCGCGGCGACTGCTTCGTCTACGGTGACTTGCTTCGGCTTTTTCATGCTGACTCCTGGGCGTGGTGGTGAATGGCCCCGGCAGGTGTCGAACCTGCGCCCGTACCGCACACGTCTGCGCGGTCGCACTCCGAGTGCTTCGAGGCCAGAAGCCGCCGCGCGCCCAGGGGGAGGGGTGGACGCGCGGCGGCCGGTGCTGCAACTCAGAAGGGGATGTCGTCCATCGGCGAGCGCTCCGGGCGCGGGTCGC
>CALNBU010000002.1 GCA_937875615.1 uncultured Archangium sp. | reverse complement strand
CCACCGTCACCGGGCGGAGAGGAGAAGACCAGGCGACAGACTTCGGACACCGCCGCCAGCGCGGTCAGCTCACACTGGGTGTAGGTGCCGACCGCGAGCGCCTCGCTCCCCACGGTGCAGACGGGCGCGTCGGCGATGCAGGCCACCCAGGCCTCGAGCGCGGCGGCATCGCTGATGGTGCAGTTCGCCTCAGCGGCGTCGCAGCGAGCGGCGGTCACCTCATCGCGCGCGATGCTCACGGTGATGCCGCCCTGCTGGTACGCGCACGTCGCGTGGCCATCGAAGATCACATCGGTGGCCGAGCCCAGGCGCGCGCAGAGCGGCTCCAGGGTCCCGCCGCCTCCCCCCGTCGCGGTGCCGCCTCCGGTGCCCTCCGTCGGGGCGACGCACACCCCGAGCTGGCAGAGCTCCGGGAGCTCGCAGGCCACACAGGCCTCGCCGTTGGCGCCACACTGTTGCTGGCCGCTGCCGACCTGGCACTCGTCGTTCTCGTCACAGCAGCCCGAGGCGCAGGTCTCCGCCGAGCACGACTCGGTCACCGGCCCTCCGCACGACGTGGACGCCACCAGGCCGAGCACCGCACCAATCACCAACCAGTTCGACGTCTTCATTTCCGGGCACCTTTTTTTCGAGGGAAATCGAGCCTTCGTAGGACGCTACGAAGAGATCATCCGCGAACGGCCCGGGACGCGCTTCGCATCTACGGGAATGCGTGTCCTGGAAATAGGAATACGGCGCGACCGACGCCGGCGGGGCCGCGGTCGCCCTCAGCGCGCGGCGCGGCGCGAGCCTTCGACGCGGGCCTCGGCGTGGTCTCCCCGAACCAGGTCGCGGATCGAGGCCGACACCAGACAGATCGACGCGCGCTTCTTCACGTCGAAGGCCACGCAGGCGCCGATGTCTTCGCGGGGGAACGCCTCGTCGATCAACGCCGGCCGCATCAGGTTGTTGGCCGGGAGCGGATCATGCTGCCGCCAGAAGGTGAAGGTGGTGCCGACCTTCACGCCGTCCTCCGAGCCCTTGTCGATCACCACCATCTGATGTTCGCCCATGTTCGTGGGGAACCGACGGACGTCGGCCACCAGGCGGGCGTCCTTGATCTCCTTGTCGTTCCTCCGGGCCGACACCCGACGAATCACCGGCTCTCCCACCGGCCCCACCAGGTCGCCGCGCCGCACCTCGTCGTACTGCTTGACGATCTGCAGGGTCGCCTGCTTGTCCCCGTCGACGCGGATCACCTTCGCCTCCGCCAGCACCAACGTCAGCACGCCGACCGAGCGCTGCGTGATGGGGTGCTGGATCTCTCCGTCGTCGCGCATGAGGAGGTACACCTCACCCGCCCGCGGCGCCTTCTTGTTGAAGCGCACGTAGAGATGGTCGGGGTACGTGAGCGCGATGCTCTCCGCGAAGGAGCCTTCGATCCGCCCCACCGCCTCGACCTCCTCGGAGGTGATGAAGCCGGGCGTGGCGATGGCCTGGCCCGCCTTCGGGCGGAAGCCGATCTGCCCGGCGACCGCGATCTGATCATCGTAGCGCTCGCCCTCCTCGACCTCTTCGCCCGCCTCGACCCGCGCCGGGACCTCCTCGCCGCCGGCGTAGAAGCGCACCTCGTTGCCCGGGTAGATCCAGTGGGGGTTGGCGATCTCCGGGTTGTACGACCAGACCTTGGGCCAGTACCAGGGGCTGCCCAGGTACTTCTGGGTGAGATCCCACAGGGTGTCGCCCTTGGTGACGGTGTGCTGCTGACCGGGCGCCGAGGCCTTGCCGCTGGAGAGCGGCGGCGGCGCGTCGTCGGCGTCGGGCGCGATGGTCGCCCCACCCTCGGGGAGTCCGTCGGGGTCGTACCCCTGGCCCAGCGAGAGCGACGCAAAGGTCAGCGCGGCGGTGAAGAAGAGCTTACGCATGAGAACACCTCGTTACGGGGAACCGGAGGAAGAGTTGGAGAGCCGGGCGAGCGCCTGCGTCGCCGCCGCCGTGCCCGGGTAGTTGGCCACGATCTTTTCCCAGGTGGCGCGCGCTTCTCTGGGGCGGTTCAGCCGCGCCCTGCAGTCGGCCAGCTTGAGCATGGAGTCGAGCACCGCGTCGCCCGCCGGGTACTGCGCCACCACCTGGGCGAAGAAGCCCGCCGCCTGTTCGAACTCGCGCTGGACGTGCAGCGCCACCCCGGCGAGATACAGCGCATTGTCGGCCCGCGGGTGCCGCGGCCAGTCGGTGACGAAGCGGCGCATGGCGTCGACGCCGCCCTCGAGGTTTCCGGTCTTGAGCTGGTTGGCGCCCGCATCGAACTGCCCCTCCGCCACCGCGTCGTCGGTCTCGTCGGGGAGCGGCGCGGCCCGCTGGGGCTCGTCGGTGTACAGCGCGACGGGCTCCGCGACCTCGACGCTGGTGTCGAGCTTCGGCGCCGCCTCGCGCTTCGGCTTGAGCTTCACCACCGCCAACGGAGGGAGCGCATCGGAGGACCCCTGGGGAGACGCCGACAGCACCGTCGGCCTCGGCGCGGCGCTCTGCCCGCCCAGCATCCGGCCGGCCTCCAGCTTCTCGAGGCGCGACTCCAGCCGCGCGTTCTCCGCGCGCAGCGCGCGCACCGATGACAGCAGCTCCGCGTGTTCGACGCGGGTCACGGAGTCTGTCGCGCACGCGGCCGACAGCAGTGCTGCGCTGGCAAGGAAGAGTCGAATGGCGGGGCCGAATCTAGAGAGGCCCTCAGGCGCGAGCAAGAAAAGCGCCTGCTACAGGGGTGCAGCGCCCACACAGGTGATGAACGACAGGTGGCGCCCGGTCACCCCGCGGTCGCGGCGGTGCGAGAAGAAGCGGCCGTCGCAGCGGGTGCACTGCGGCAACACCTCCACCCGGCGCACCCCCGCCGACGCCAGCGACGACGCCACCGCGCGCGACAGGTCGAGGTGGGCGCGCTCCCGGCCGGGCGCCCGGAGCACCACCTCGGCGCCGAAGGCGGCGGCGAAGCGCTCGGGGAGATCTCCGTCGACCTCGAAGCAACACCGCTGGATACACGGCCCCACCGCCGCGCCGACGTCCTCCACCCGGGTGCCGAGGGCGTGCCAGTCGGCCAGCGTCTTCTCCACCAGGCGCGCGATGACGCCGCGCCAGCCCGCGTGCACCGCCGCCACCCGACCGCTGCCCGCGTCGTGCAGCAACACCGGCACGCAGTCGGCCGTGCGCACCCCGACCGCTGCACCGGGCCGCTGGGTCCACAGCGCGTCGGCGGGCGTCTCCA
>CALNBU010000001.1 GCA_937875615.1 uncultured Archangium sp. | reverse complement strand
CAGTTGGAGAACCGCCTCGCCGGTGCTCCGGAAGAGCACCGGGCGGAGGTTCATCACCGTACAGACCCGGGAGGCCGGCGAGGCGCCGCCGTCGGGCAGCAGCGCGTCGCGCGGATCATTGGGGTCGAGCTCTCCTGGATCCACCCGGCCGTTCTGGTTCGCGTCTTCGGCGCCGTCCTCGATGCCGTCACCGTCGGTGTCGCGGTTGGTGGGATCAGTGGTGGTGCTGGGGTCGAGATCCACCGGCACGCCGGGGCAGTGCACCGGATCCGCGATGGCGGCGGACGTCAGCCCCAGCTCCACCCCGTCGGACACGCCGTCTCCGTCGGTGTCGAAGCGGCGCGGGTCGGTCTCTCCTGGATCCACGCGGCCGTTGTGGTTGGCGTCTTCGAGGCCGTCGCTCAGCCCGTCGCAGTCGGTGTCGACGCGCAGGCCGTTGGTCTCGCCCAGGTCGAAGCGGCCATTGTGATTGGCGTCCTCCAGCCCATCACCCAGCCCATCGCCGTCGGTGTCGGGGTTGTTCGGGTCGAGCTCTCCGACGTCCACCGCGCCGTTCTGGTTGAGATCCTCGCGCCGATCCGGAATTCCGTCGCCGTCGGTGTCCACGTCGACCGCCGGGCCGCAGTCCGAGGGGTCCTTCGGGTCCGATTCGCCGGGGTCCAACGCGCCGTTCTGATTGAAGTCCTCGGTGCCGTCGACGCAGGTGTCACCGTCGGTGTCGGCCAGCAATGGATCGGTGAGCGTGGTGAAGCGCTCCACGCCATCGGGGATGAGATCTCCGTCGGTGTCGCGCAGCCGCGGGTTGGTCTCCCCCGGGTCCACCGCGCCGTTGAGGTTGGCGTCTTCTTCCCCGTCGAGCAGGCCGTCGCGGTCGGTGTCGGCGGAGGTGGCGTCGGTCTCCGTCGGCTCCGCCGCGCCGTTGTGGTTGGTGTCTTCGAGCCCATCGCCCAGCCCGTCGCCGTCGCTGTCCACCAGCGTGGGGTTGGTGCGGGTAGCGGGATCTGCGTCGCCCACGAAGGCGCAGGCGGCGTCCACCGAGGCGGTGCGGCCGAGCTCGACGCCGTCGGAGATCCCATCTCCATCGCTGTCGGGATCATTGGGATCGGTCCGGGCGCCGCCGGCGTGCACGGTGTCCTTCCGGGCGTTGTTCGGGTCGAGCGGGTTGGCGGTCTGCCCGCTGCCTCCCGCGCCGCCGGCGCCGCCGCTGCCGCCGTCGCGGCGCCCTCCACCACCTCCACCCTGCCCGCCAGCGCCCGCGTCGACGCCTCCGTCGCCCCCTGGAGGCGTCGTGCCACAGTCGCACGACGCGAGCGCGAGGGCAGCCAGCGCTCCGAGCAGCAATCGGTTCATCGGTTCAACCTTTTCGTTCGAGGGAGGTCCGGCGTGGGCCCTTTATTGCACATTCAGTGCCGACGTTCCCGGGCGCGGGCGACGAGGGCCTTGTACACGCCGAGGTTGGCGGGGACGGTGTCCACCATCAGCTCCGGGTGCCATTGCACGCCGACCACGAAGCTCGCGCCGTCCGTGGCCTCGATGCCCTCCACCACCCCGTCGGGCGCGACGGCGCTGGCGATCAGCCCCGGCGCCACCACCTTCACCGCCTGATGGTGGGTGGAGTTGACCATCAGCTGGCCCTTGCCGCCCAGGGCCTCGGCCAGCTGCGTCTGTGCGGCCACCTCCACCGGGTGCTGCGGCTGAGTGCGGTCGTGCTTCTGTTCGTGCGAGCGGGCGGCGGGCAGCTCCGTGGGGAGATCCTGAATCAGCGTGCCGCCGAAGGCCACGTTCAGCAACTGCATGCCGCCGCACACGCCCAGCACCGGCAGCTTGCGGGCCAGCGCCGCGCGCAGCAGCGCCAGCTCGAAGGCGGAGCGCTCTGGCTTGAGCGGCCCCAGCCCGGCCCGCTCGCTCTCGCCGTACAGGGCGGGAGGAATGTCGAAGGCGCCGCCGGTGATCACCACGCCGGAGACCCGGTCGAGGTAGGCGTCGAGGAGCTGCGCGTCATCGGTGAGCGGCAGCACCAGCGGCAGCCCGCCCGCCCGCAGCACGGCGTCGGTGTAGGCTTGCTTGAGCTCCAGCTTGACGAACGGCTGCTCGGGCGAGGACACGGTGACGTCGGGCGTGACGGCGATCGACGGCCGGCGGGGCGGCCCATGGGTCTTCATGTCCTCGAATCTAGCCGCGTTCCCGCGCCGGCGAAGAACTCGGCCTGCCGCGCCCGGGCAGTGGGTCTCCTCGGAGAGCTCGCGCACCGGCGTCGAGAGCCTCTTCCCAGAAGGCCCCGAGCAGCTCGTCGACGCCCCGCCGCTCTTCTCGAGCTTGCGGTCGGCGAGGACTCGCGCCTCGCGAACCTTCATGCCGCGTACGCGACCCTGGCGCTTCGAAGGGCACGTGATGAGTCTGCCAAGCGCCGCCTCCACGACGGCAAGCCGACTGAGAGGCGCGTCGGGGACAATCAGCCGCTCGCTGCCATGTGACTGCCCTTCGCGTAGCGCTGCTCGATCGCCGCCAGGTAGCGAGCCGTCACAGCGCGTCGCTTGACCTTCATCGAAGGGGTCATCAGGCCGTTGTCCACGGTGAAGTCCTCGCTCACCAGCACCACGTCGCGGACCGTCTCGAACCCCTTGAGCTTTGCGCTGAAATCACGGACGTCCGCGACGTACAGATCGTGCACCGCGCTCGACGCAAGGAGCGCCTCGCCGCGTTGCGAGAGCCCCTGACGCTTCGCCCACGCCTCCAACTCTGGGAAAGAGGGGACGATGACGGCGATGTTGTACGGGCGGTTGTCGCCGTACACCATGGCGTTCGCGACGAGGGGCGACAGCTTGATCTGCTCCTCGATAGGCGTGGGCACCACGTACTTGCCGTTCTCCAGCTTGTACTGCTCCTTGATGCGGCCGGTGATGCGTAGAAATCCGTCTTCGAGCTCGCCCATGTCTCCGGTGAGCAGGCCGCCGTCGGCGGTCATCACCCTCGCGGTCTCCTCGGGCATCTTGTAGTAGCCCTGCATCACGTTCTCGCCGTAGGCGATGACCTCACCCTCCGGTGAGATCTCGATGCGCACCCCGGGTAACGGCTGACCGACGGTGCCGATGCGGTGAAAGCCGGGGCGGTTGACCGCTAGCACCGGCGCCGTCTCAGTGAGCCCGTAGCCCTCGTACACCGAGATGCCGAGCCCATCGATGAAGTCCGCCACCTCCGGAGACAGCGCCGCGCCTCCCGAGACCGAATAGCGGAGCCGTCCGCCGAAGCGCGCGCGGACCTTCGAGAACACCACGCGGTCGACGATGCCGAGCAGCAGTCGATCGATCGGGCCAGGCGACGCACCGTTGCGCTGCTCACGACGAATGGTGATGGCGCGCGTGGCGAGCTGCCGAACCACGGCCGGCTGCTGCGCCAACTGTTGCTGCACCGACGCGTAGATCCTGTTGAAGATGCGCGGCACGCTGATCAACACGGTGGGCCGCACCTCCGCCAGGTTCGGCAAGATCTTCTCCACCGACTCCGCGAGGCCCATGCTCGCCCCCGTCGCCAGGAAGACATGGAGCTCGGTCGTCTGCCCGAAGACGTGCGCCCACGGGAGGAACGACAGAGAGCGGTCCTCCGGTGAGAGCGAGAGGTACTGGAGGCCTGAGCTGACGTTGGCGGCGATGTTGCGGTGCGAGAGCATGACGCCCTTCGGGTGGCCCGTCGTCCCGCTGGTGTAGATGAGGCAGGCGAGGTCGTTCGGCGAGGGCTCAACCGCGGCGGACGAGCCCGTCGCCTGGAGCAGGCTGCCGTAGGTGTGCACGGTCACCGCGCCGCGCGCGCCGGACGAAGCGCGCGGATCGAGGCTGACGATGTGCCGGAGCTCCGGGAGCTCGAAGCCAGCGACCCGCGCCGCGATCGCCTCGTTCGCCGTCAGCACCAGCTTCGTGGAGGAGTCGCGGAGGATGTACTCCCACTCTTCGGTCGCCTGGGCTTCGTACATCGGGACGAACGCCGCGCCGCTCCGAAACGCCGCGTAACAGGCCACCGCCCACTCCACGCGGTTGTTGGCGATGATCGCGACCTTGTCGCCAGGGCAGACGCCGAGCTGCTGAAAGCCGAGGCGCACCCTGTCGACGGCGCGACCGAAGTCTCGATAGTTCGTCCAGCGCCACGAGCCGGAAGGGTCCTTGACCCCGAACAATGGGCGCTCGGCGTGCTCCTCGACGGAGCGGAGCAGGATCTCGACGAGCGTCTGGTAATCTCTCATGGGTTCCTCGGCGTGTGGTTGGGCGTCACGGCCACGCCCGCGAACCACGAGAGCGCCTGGTCCCAGAGCGCGCTCGAGTTCTTCTTGAAGTAGCCGACGTGGCCCACGGCGCCGCCGTGGGCGTGCGGGTCGACGTCCACCCGCTCGATGGATGCGTTCGGGTAGGCCCCGAGCAGGAACGCGTCGCCCGACCGAGGCGGCGCCCAGTC